>JALONX010000550.1 GCA_025454695.1 Chloroflexaceae bacterium | reverse complement strand
CCGGGTTTATTACGTCGGCTCCTGGCACAGATTACCGGGTTGGGGCGTATCCATCCGATCCCCACGGACTCGTTCACGGGATGATTGGCGAAGGTATTGGCTGATTGCTCCTTGTTTATTTCAATGGGCTTCGCTAGCTCCAGGCGGGCAGCGGCAAAGGTGTTGAAACGCTGTAGTACCGCAAACTCCAGCGACGGCCCGCCGATGAGCGTGCCCAGGGCACTGCACGGATCGGTGGTGAGGGTGAGGCTGGCTTCGCCCACCACAGCCCTGGGAATGGTGGTCGTCATCTTCACTATCCCGTTAGCGGTGCTGGCCCACCAGTTTGCCACAAAGCTGATCGTCTCGTTCGGTTGGCCCACACTGCCATCGAGGGCCAGGGGCGGCTCGACTGGCGGGGGCACCTCCACACTCAAGGTGCCTCTGGGCTGGCCCGGTAGATACTCGAAGGCCAGCTTCGGCACATGGTGTGCCGGAATGCCCCAGCGCCGCAGGGAGTGAGCCAGCCTGCCGTTTGAGGTGTAGTACCAGCATGTGGCCACGTTGACATCGCCCGTGCCGTCGGGTGGCACCAGCATCAGGCCCGCTTGCACGATGATGCCGGGAGTAGGACGCTGGCCATCTACGCCAATCTCACCGCGCACCGCCAGCACCACTAGCGGCGTGACATGCTCCGCCGCACCAACCAGCTGCAAAGGAGCTGCAATGAGGGCTTTGGCCCATTCGGTTGCCACCAGCCCGACGCCAACGCCTTCAACGCAGTTGGCCAGGGTGAGGTGGAGATCGGGAGGCTCGTTTGAGCCTACGTGCGGGTATTTCGCATCGAAGAGTGTTTGACTCATTGTGTTATAGCTCCTGTATTTCACCAGTAGGGTGGCCTACCCCACCAACGTGCAGACTAACATCCCGCTGTTGGGCCGTAGATGATAGGATGGCATAGCCCAGCAGTGCCCAGGTGAGGCCCCACACGCCGAGCAGGACAGGCGACGGCGGCTGATCACGATTAATAAAAAGATGATCTGGATCGGGATCATCAGCATGTAGTACAGCCCGACCAGCAGCGGCGCAAACCGTTGCCAGCCTGTCAGCCGCCGAGCTATTGCCACTGCAATCCCTAGCGGCAGCATCCCAACGCCGGAAAGCAGGGCACCAAGGGCATAGAAGATACCCATTTCGGGGTCAACCAGACTGGTGTAGAGCACGCCGACAAGATAGGAAAGCAAGCCCAACAACGTGATACTTGCACCAATCACCCCGATGCGCCCTCGCCAACCATCACCAACGGCACGTAGCGCCAGCAGACCGAGCGGCCCGCCCATCAAACCGAACAGCAATACGAAACCTAATACGTCAAAGATACGTGATTGTTCCTGCACCACTCCCGTAGCCCCGGCAATATTGAGTGCAAAGAACAAGACACCACCAGCCATGCAGGCAATAGCAGCATATTGAATGCGATTCATAGTGTATGCCTCCTGTGTCGCTGCTCGCTGCGGTACAAGATTTCAAAATAGTTGTTCCACATCTCAGCGGGTCTCCTTTCAGCAAGGCTCTTTTAGCCGGAAGTGCCATGCACCTGCGCCGTTGTGCCAAGCATAGCAGGCGGGTGTAGACAAAAAATCGACACGTAGTTGCCTGGCGGTTTTGAACGGTTGTAGGAAGAAGCGAGCAAGTCAGGCGCGACAAACAAGCGATACGGCAGTCAGCGCCTTCACCCGGCCCGCACGCCCCAGACCTGGAAGATGCGCGGCAGACTCACAATGGTGTTTGGCTGGGCCGCAAACGCGGCCAGTTCGGCAACCGTCTCCGCCAGGTCCTCGCCTGTCGCAAGCCCTGCTGCGGTTACGGCGCTTGAGATGCGTTCCAGCGTGACCTGCGCGATGCGTTTGCCCGCACCTTCACGGAAAACCGGCTGCACGAGGTGAATACCGATCCGGGTCAGGCCAGCCTGGTGCAACAGCTCAACCAGCTGCATACCGGTGTTAGAGTTACCGCCATTGTGGCGCACCACCTGGGCGTACAGATCGAGGTGGCGCTGAAAGGCCTGGTGGGGCGGGTAACAAAAACTGCCGCTCAGGTCTATATCTTCCACCACAACAAGGCCGCCAGGCCGGGCTGCCCGCACCAGCCCCGCAAGCGCCTGCGGGACGTTCGCCAAATGCGAGAGCAAAAAGCGGGCGTAGACCAGATCGTAGATCGGCGGCTCCGCCAGGATCGTCGCGTCTGCATAGCGGAACGTAATGTTATGCAGCCCGGCATTGGCGGCGTCCTGGGTGGCCAGGGCCAGAATGGTTTCGTCGAAATCCAGCCCGGTCACATGGCCCTGAGGGCCGACGCGACGCGCCAGTTCTAGCGTGACCGCACCGCCGCCGCAGCCCACATCGAGCGCCCGCATGCCTGGTCGCAACCCTGCCTGGGCAAACAATTGGGCCGTTGTCGGCTGCAAAACCTCTGCGATGAGCGAGAGGCGCTCTTTGCCCGCCTGTCCGCCCTCGATGACGTAGTTACCCATGCGCTTTATCCCCTTTACATCGGCGTGGTACGCACGGACGCTGTATTGCCAGTTCGTTGGCGATACTGGGGTTCGCCAAATTCCCAATCAAGGCTAGTGGTAGGCCCAGCATGAGCGCCGCCCACCACGTCGGTATAAGGTTGTCATGTTCATACGTTGTGCTTCAGATCGCCTTCGTTTTGAAAGCCTCTAAGTAGGTGTTAAAAAGTTTCTTTCACTTCGTAGTGCCGCCTTATGAGTCTTTACAACATAATCCAGACACCCATCGGAACAACACGCTTATGAGGATTAAACATTAAATCCGGTATAGCCCGCGCAGGCGGGCTTCGCACATGAGAGCCGCGCCCTTGAGGGCTACGGCGAGCAGATATACCCGTTTAATTTCTTAAAGTTCATCAGCGTGTTTGCGGCTTCCAGACGCCGAATTCATTCGGTGGACAGGGTGGCACCGCGTGTCCGGATTAAAAAGTAAAACTCCATCAGGCGGTAGAAAGCCGTGAAACCGCCTGAAGGCGGCACTACAAACATATTGATGCCTACTTAGCAATGTTCTAGGACACGGGCGAACGGTTCATCCACGCTGAAGCATAGCAGGGAAGTGTAGACAAAAAATCTACAGCGTGCCCGATCACGCCGCTTTTCACCGTCCGGTTAGCATAGGCTACATCACAAGGGTGCTGACCCCCAGTTGTATGCCGAGGAACACGAGGGCCAGCCCACACCCGCCATACACCCAATCTGTGGCCTGCTGCCAGCGCGGGCGGCGCAATTGCCCCGCCAGCAGGGCCATGAGCAGTGATGCGAGCAATGACCCGACCGCGAAACCGGCGAGGGCACAGTGGCTGTGCAGGGTCGTGCCCCCAACTGTGAACCAGAAGGCCACGGCATAGGGGTTGAAAATGGCGAGGGCCAGCCCCGTACCCAGGTGATGGAGCAGCCGCTGCTGTTCAGCGCCATGCACTGGTTCGGCAGCGAAGCCCTTCCTCGCCCGCCGTCGCTCGCGTAAGGTGATAACACCAAGACTCATCAGGAGTGTGGCACCGAGAAGCCCCAACCAGAATTGCAGAGTTTCGTGGTGCAGCATGTCCCCCAGCCCTCCCCGTATCAGGGCGGCGTAGGACAGATCGCCGAGCACCGCCCCTAGTTGCACGGCCACCGATGCTGGTGTGCCGCCACGGAGACCACGCCGTACCGTTTCAACCAACACCGGACCTGGGGGCAGCACATAAGCTGCCCCAAGAGCCACGCCAAGAAGCCATTCCATCCCATCCTCGTTCGCATTCGGTTCGCTTGAGCCAGCAACAGACGGAATGGCCTGTCGAGCTTTGCGTGATCGTATCTTTAGGTTTGCCACCCAGGATGCACGATGCTACTCACAACACCCCTATGGAGTTGCAAAAGCAGTGGTATTAGTGCTCGCTGATGAGCGAGGGTTGTGCAGCGCAACCACGATAAAGCGTTCAATCATGGCGTTGACCTGCTGCGGCGTGGCGACCATCTGGTTGTGGCCTACACCCACCGTTTTGCCAACGACAAGCTGCGGGCACAGGGTCTGGAGCTGTTCAAGGTCGCTCAATCCACTGCCGCCCTCGATGTAGAGCAGCGGCACCTTACAGCCACGGGCCGCCTGCGCGGCATCCCAGGCCAGCATCTGCTCGGCAACCGAGATATGCAGATACTGCGGCAGCTGTTCAAGCTCGGCATGGGCCTTGCGGCGCAGTTCAGGGTCGTCGGTGGGCAAAAAGCCCCCATCCACAAAACCGTGCATAGCCTCGCGCCAGGCTGGCGAGCGCAAGGCTTCCAGCAGTTCCTGCCCCCCGGCCCGAATCGGCTCCGGGGTGCAGATCAGGCCCTCCACGGCGACAACGGCGGCCAGCAGGTCGGGATGGCGGGCAGACAGCTCCAGGGCGATTGACCCGCCCAGGCTATGCCCGATGACGATGGGCTTCTCTATGTCGAGCTGGCGACACATCCAGGCCAGGTCTTCGGCAAAGGTGGCAATGGCATAGTCGGCCTGCGGTTTGTCGCTCGCGCCGTGGCCGCGCACGTCCACGCTCACCACCTGGTGCTGCCGCCTGAAGTGGGCCGCCATCGCCGCTAACCTGGTGTGGTTGTCGCACCAGCCATGCACCAGCAGCAGCGGTGGTGCGCCACGACCAGCAACGGTGTAGGACAGCTTGACGCCGTTGTGAGAAAGATAGTGCATTGTGTTCTTCTTTTGTTCGACTACCTGGCGCTGGCGGCGTTTTGCGTCGCCAGCGCCAGACTCAGTTTTAGAACAGCACGAAGGCGTTTACGTCAGCCAGTTGGTAGCCCTGGTT
>JALONX010000549.1 GCA_025454695.1 Chloroflexaceae bacterium | reverse complement strand
CAGTAAATCGTCCTGATCAGCGCATGCATGGGAATGGCGTTGGCCTGCGGCTTTGTTGCTGTTACGCAGCTATGAGTCGGGCCGCGTGCGAGGTTGCCAGCGCTGGTGGGCTGTGCTGGCGGGCGCGGGGCTAAAGCGCATGCGCCAGACCATGAGGGCGGCTTCCAGCACAATGCGCGATGACATTTTGGATTGGCCCGCCACGCGGTCGGGAAAAATAATCGGCACTTCGCGCAGATGCAGCCCGGCCTGGTGGCAGCGGTAGTTCAGCTCTACCTGAAAAGCGTAGCCATTCGATTTTACGGCGGCGAGATTGACCCGCCGCAGGGCACTGGCGCGAAAGCACTTAAAGCCGCCGGTGCAGTCGCGCACGGGCATGCCGAGGATGGTGCGGGCGTAGCGGCTGCCGCCCCGGCTGATGAACTGGCGCAGCAGCGACCAGTTTTCCACCCGCCCACCGGGCACATTGCGCGAGCCAATCGCAACATCGGCTTCCCGTTCGGCAGTGGCGAGCAGCAGGGGTAGGTAGTGGGGCTGGTGGGAAAAATCGGCGTCCATCTCGCAGATGTAGCTGTAGCCCCGCTGCAAACCCTGCTCGAACCCGGCCAGGTAAGCCGTGCCAAGACCCAGTTTGCCTGCCCGCTGTAGCAGGCGCACCCGTGGGGTTTGTTCAGCAATTGCTTGCACCATGTAGGCGGTGCCGTCGGGCGAGTTGTCGTCCACCACCAGCACATCAAACTGCGGCCCCTGAGCCAGAACCTCGCGTAGCAGGCGAACGATATTGTCGGCCTCGTTGTAGGTGGGAATGACCACTAGGCAGTGGTTGCGTGAGTCTCCTGCTGCATGAAAGGGTGCAGCATCGGTTGGTTGAAGGCTGTTCATTGTGTCCTCCATAAGGAATGGGCCTATGCGCACACCAGGACAGAGCGCAGCACCGCGCTTACGGGCCGGGCGCAACAGGCGACGATTCTTATGGAGCGGTCGGCAGCGACCACTCATTTTGCCATTGTGGGGATTGAAGACAGGCGGCTGTTTGCTGGCTCCGCCATTGGAGCAACGCAGCTGGATATAGGGGCAAACATGTGCTACGAGGCACGGCAAGCGGGCGCGGGGAAGCCCTGGCATACCTGGTTCACCAGGGGCCTTTAGGCTGCAAGAAGCATGCCAGATAGTCGTGGTTAAGATGAAGTTAAGATAAAAATTTTGTCATCTCTGGAGGTGATAGTACCTTACCCGAAACTATTGCTAGTTCAAACATGCTGCTCAAAAACAATGGCGATAATGTGTTTATACATATAATCAAGCTTTTTGGTGCTGTCCACCATGTACTCATAGGTGTAAACCAACGCCCTGGCTGGAGCAACCCCGCTCTCCGCCGGGCCGCGCATACCGAAATGCTGAGATGCTGCAAGTGTTCCAAACGGAGGAGGAACTATGTTCACGCTCGGTCGTCTACGTCGTTTTGTTTTGTTTCTGCTGCTGTGGAACCTGGTGCTGGTGGGAGCGGTTTCCCCGGCTGCCCCGCTGGCTCAGGCCCAGCCCGCCCGCCCAACGGTGGCCTACATCTACAGTACCGACCTGGCCAGCCGCGACAGTTTTGTGGCCACGCTGAGTCTGCGTGGGTTTGATGTGGTAGCGCTGCCGATTTCAGCCCCCGCTGGCACGCCCTCGGCAGAAACGTTTGATTTTCGCACCGTGCAAGCGGTGATCATTGGTGATGACACGGGAACGGGCGTGTTGCCCGCCGATTGGGGCACCCGCACTGCGCGGGCAAACCTGGCCCGCGCCGAGCGCTACACCATCGGCATTGGGGTTGGCGGTGGCGACTATTTTGGGGCACGCGACCTGTTTATCAGCTACGGGCAAAGCTGGTTTTCCACTGGTAAGCGTGCCTACGTACTTAGCCCCGGCGTGGCCTTCTGGAACACACCTCGCCCCGTGGCCGTTGGCGCCGACAACATTGCCAACCTGTATAGCCGCAATGTTTCCTACCTGGCGGTGCATAACCCCGATCCGGTGGCGAACGTGATTCGTATCGCCCGCCAAACTGATGACCAGGATCACTACCCGCTGATCGCCCAGCTGTTTAATGGCCAGTTTGGCGAACAGTGCAATGTGTTCTGGGGCTTCCGCCAGCCACCCCGCGTGATGACGGCTGCCGGTGCCAACCTGTTCGAGAACCTGCTGCGCAACAATGCCTGCACCAGCCAGGGCCTGCGCCCGGCCTCGGCTGACCTGAGCCTGGTGAAGCAGGCCAGCCCTGGCCCGGCAACGGTGGGCCAGAACCTGACCTACACGCTGCTGGTGCAGAACAACAGCAAGGCAGATGCACCAAATGTGCGCGTGGTGGACACGCTGCCTGCCGGGGCGCTGTTTGTCTCGGCCACGGCTAGCCAGGGCACCTGCAGCCGCTCGGGCCAGACGGTGACATGCAACCTGGGAACGCTGGCCGGGCTTGCCAGTGCCACCGTGACGATTGTGGTGAAACCCAGCGAGGAAGGGCTACTGAACAACGCCGCCCGCGTGACTTCGGGCATTTTCGACCCGAAGCCAGACAACAACCTGTCCGCGATTGAAACCCCGGTGAGCCAGCCGAGTACGTTTAAGCCCTTGTTGGCTATCCCGGTAACCAGGCTGCCTGCGCTCACTGCGCTGCTGCCAGCGGAAGATTTGTCTATCCATGGCATCGAGATCACTCAGGGCATTCAGTGTTTTAACACCGCCCAGGGCCTGGCCACATGCCCCGACAACTCGCTGCCGGTGGTGACGCGGAAAGGCACCACTGCCCGCATCTACTTGCGCTACAACGGCCCGTTTACCAGCAAAAACAACGTCCCGGTGCGGCTCTTTATTCGGGCCAATGGGGTAGACTACACCGCCAATGCCGTGGCCCGTGCCCTGCCCACGCTTGACCAGAGCAGCGCCAGCAACAGCGCCAATATCTGGCTGAGCGTCAACTTCAACAGCAGCATTCCCGTTGATTTCTACGCCATTGTTGACCCGGATAATACGCTTGGCGAGACGAATGAGTCGAACAACCGCTACCCGGCCAGTGGCAGCATTCGGCTGAACTTCACTCCTCGCAAAACGATGACGATTGTCAGCCAGCGCCTGCGCTACCACCCGTCGGGCTACACCGGCGGCCAGTATGCCGGTGGTTGGGCGGTTGATGGCGGTGCAGCCCTCTGGTTTAACCAGCTGCTGCCCATCCGCGACGGCGGTATTAACCACAGGGTGGCCAGCGGCTATCTGAGTTGGAAGAAAGAGGTGACCAGCGGCGACGGCCAGCACGACCTGATCAAGCATTTGAATTCGAACTACACGCTGCAAAACCTGTGGGTCTACACATGGTTGTTTGGCCCTGGGCCATACACCAATGCCCGCCATGTGTACGGCTGGGTGCCGAGTGGGGCGGGGATTGGCGGCCACGCCGACATGCCCGTTTATCCTCACGCGGGCGGCCTGGGCGTGGTGGGCATCGGCACCGATACGCCCGGCACTAGCACCGACAACCCTGGCACCGGTGCGCTGATCTTTGGCCACGAACTGGTGCATAACTACAACGTGAAGCATACCGATGTGTCGGGCGATTGTGGCTCCAGCGACAGCAGTTCCGATTTTCCCTACAGCACCGCCAGCATTCAGGAGTTTGGCTATAACCCGGCCACGGGCAAGGTCTACAACCCGAACAACACCCACGACCTGATGAGCTACTGCCCGGCGGGCGGTTCGCGCGAGGGCTGGATTTCGCCCTTCACATGGAACAAGATGTACAACGCCGTTAGTCCCAGCGTTGCCACTGCCGAGGCTGAAACGGCAGCCACCATTACGGGCGGCGCACTGATGGTGGACATCACCGTAACCAACCCTGACCTTGGCCCGCAGCAGGCGACCTTTAACACCATGTATCGGGTGGAAGGGGATGTGCCCGCCATCACGCCGCAGAAGGGCGAGTATGTGCTGGAACTGCGCGACGGCACCAACACGGTGCTTGGTGAGCAGAGCTTCGCCCTCTCGTTCGAGAGCGAATACCACAGTGGTGTGAGCTTGCAGCACGGCGGCCACGACGAGCCGGGGCACCCTGAACCGACACCACTGGCGAGCGCCGTTTTCAGCATGCCCTGGGCCAATGGGGCCACCAGCATGGTGCTGCGGCGGGGTGCCCAGGTGCTGGCTTCCCAGCCCATCAGCGCCAATGCGCCCGTGGTGCAGCTAACCACCCCGAGCGCGGCGACGACCTGGCCCGCAGGCAGCACCCAGCGCATCACATGGCAGGCAAACGACCCGGACGGCGGCGCGTTGCGCTACAGCGTCTTCTACAGCAACGACGGGACAGATTGGGATCTGCTGGCCGATGAGTTGACCGACGCCCAGTATGACGTGGATGTGGACTCGCTGGCCGGTGGTGTGGCGACCTACTTCCGCGTGGTGGCCAGCGATGGGGTGAACACGGGTTATGACGAGACGCCCGCAGCGATCACCATACCAGACAAGAAACCGACGGCGGGGATTGCCAACCCGGTCAATGGGGCGGTGCTGGATCGGGACACGCTGCTGGTGCTGCAAGGCTTTGGCAGCGACCTGGAAGACGGCACGCTGCCCGACGCCGTGTTGAGTTGGGCGGACAGCCGCCAGGGCCAGCTTGGCACGGGCAGCAGCCTGCCGGTGAGCGACCTGCTGCCGGGTGAGCACACCATCACCCTCACCGTTACCGACAGTGCGGGCCAGCAGACCACCGCTACGGCCCAGGTCTATGTGGGCAGCCGCGTCTGGCTACCGCTGGTGCAACGGCAGTAGCAACCAGTAGACTCGTGAGAAACGGCGCGAGCGGGTGGA
>JALONX010000548.1 GCA_025454695.1 Chloroflexaceae bacterium | reverse complement strand
GCCAGGGGCAGCAGGCCGCCCTGCCCATCCCGCAGACTCACATGGAGCGTGTAGTCGCCAGCGGGCAGCCCCGCCGCCCGCACCAGAAACGGCCAGTCGTTGAGATAGTTGCCCTGCCACACCTCAGAAGGTTCGCCCGTGCAGTGTTGCACGCCCTGGCCCACCACCACCCCGTTGATGTCGCGAATCTCCACCATGGGCACAATGCCCGGTGGCAGCGCCGTTTCCGCCCGCCAGTAGAGCGTCAGGTGGCCCACCTGGTCTGGGCGCAGCGTGGGGCGGTCGAGATCATAGCCCCGCAGCCCGGCCCCATTGTTCCAGGTGGCCTCGCTGCGCTGCTGCGGTGCCACCCCGGTGAGCAGGCGGCGCAGCGGGAAGTTCGTCAGTGCTGCTGAGTCGAAACTGGCGCGGTAGTCGCTATTGCTAAACCGTTGCACCGGGCCGCTCAGCGGGGCGCGGCTGTAGATGTCCATTGCCCGCACGCCGTCCACATCAATCACCCCAAACAGGTGGTAGCCCGCCGGCACATACAGCGGCGTAGTGCCATAGGCGGTGAAGAAATAGTCCGGCTCACGTTGACATGTAAACGCGCCACGGGTGTACCAGCCAGTGACATAAATCTTCTGGTTGCTGTCGTAATCGCCCTGCAACACGCCCGCCTGGTAGAGCGCCCCCACCACCGGCCAGCCGTCGCGGCGGGGAAAGCCGAAGAAGCCATCTTCCGGCAGCTCTGCGCCGGTGGCCGGGGCGAAAAAAGGCACCAGCGCCGCCGGGAAGCTGCGATAATATTCCGGTTGCTGGCGCAAAAACACCAGCGAGGCGTAGGCTCCGCTCAGCAGCAGCAGCACCCCGCCCGCCGCCACCCCGGCCCGCGCCACGGCCACCCGCAGCGGCTTGCGCCCGGTTGTACCACCACCAGCCAGCCAGCGCCCTGTAGCCACCAGCCCCCAGGCCACCAGCAGCGTTGCCGGGATGTGGGTGGTGTAGAAATGGGTGCGTGGGTCGCCAATCAAAAAGCCCATGGCCAGAAACGGCACCGTAAACCAGCTGGCCAGCAGCCGCAGCTGCATGGGCAGGCCGGGCGCAAGGGCCAGCACGGCCAGCGGTGGGGCAAAGGCCAGCAGCGCCAGGTTGGCCCCGCCCACCACCAGCAGCCCCGGCGCAAACACCGCCACCATGCTGGCCACGAGCAGCCATGTGGCCGCGACGAGTCCGGGCAGGTTTTCACCGCGGAGGGCGCGAAGGAAACGGAGGTTTTGTGTCTGGTTGCTGCTGCGTGTGCCCCCAGTGAGTCCAGTTGCGCTACCACCGTCGAGATCGCCGAGAGCGAGGAGGTTATTCTTTTTGTCGTTTCTCTGTGCTCTCTGTGGCACCAACGAAACGTAGCGCAGCATCAGCGCCAGCAGCGTGGCCAGCAGTAGCACAAGCATGACATTCACATGGTAGATGCTAGTGTAAAAGGTGATCAGATTGTAGTAGCTCTGGAGGTTGTTAAAAAACCCGGCGCTAAAATCTTCCTGCCCGGTGCGCCCCTGCAGGTAAGCTGCCACACGGGTAAAATGCTCGTGGGTGACAAACGGCAGGTAGAAGCTCAACACCAGCCCCAGGCCCACCGTGAAAGGCGCGGCGAGTCCACGGACGAAGGCCAGGCCGCGCCAGCCGCGCCGCCATGCGCCCGCCAGCACCAGCGTGCCAAAGGCGGGCACAGCAAAAATGCCATCGTAGTGGGCCAGCATGGACATGGCCGACAGCCCCGCCGCAAACACCAGGTAACGCTGCGGGTGGGGTGCGCCCCGGTAGAAGCGCCAGCAACACCAGATCGCGCCAAGCGAGCCGAGCATCACAAAGCTCTGGTACTGCACAATGCGCGAAAAGGCGATCAGAAAGCCATCCAGCGCCAGCAGCAGCAGCGCAAGAAATGGAACGAACCTACCTTGCTGCTCACCATTCTCCTCTTCCCCAAACAGCTCGCGGGCCAGCAGAAAAGCCCCCAGCAACACCGTGAGTCCCGCCAGGGCAAAGGGCAGGCGGGCTACCAGCTCGTTCACCTGGCCCAGCAGCGCCAGCGGCGCGGCGGGCAGCAAGGCCTCCACCGGGCCTTTGGCGTGCATCAGCGCCACATCGTCGTGGCCATGCACCATGGCATTGGCCAGCAGCATGGCATAGGCCTCATCGCCCTGAAACTCGGCATTACCAAGCCATGCAAGGCGCAGCGTAGCGGCGAGGAGGAAGAGGATAGGGAATGGAGAGGCGAGAAGCTTAAGAACCGAGAACCGAGAACCAAGAACCGGATGAGATAACTCGTAACTCGTAACTCGTAACTCGTAACTCTTCCTGGTCTCTGCGTCTCTGCGCCTCTGCGCCTCTGCGTTTACTGCCTTGCGCAGCTGCCACGCAAACCAGAGGCTGGCGGTGGTGGCCAGGCCAAAGGGCAGCCACCAGGGGATGGGGCCGGGCAGGGCGTAGAGGGCCAGCATGGCCAGCGGGATGAGGGCCAGCCCGCCCAGCAGGGCCAGAAACAGCCGCGTGAGTCCGTCGCGCTCGTGGCGAAACACGAGCAGCGCCATCAGCGCCCCCGGCAACAGCAGCAGCCACGCGCCCAGGCCCGATAGATTGTAGATTATAGATTGCAGATTGTAGATTGGCACCGGAGCAGAACAGGGCCGACGGCTATAATGACGAAACCAGTTCAGAAATCGCTATAGCATACCACATTGGCCCTGAGTTGGGGTTAACAGGGCGGTTGATAAAAATCTGAGCTATAATCGTCGCTGTCTGTTACGCTGGCTTCAGGCATTGCAAAACGTAACATGGCATTTCATCGTGGGCGGGTCTGAGACCATGCCCCTGCAGCCGTGGCATTTCATTGACCTATAGGTTCTTGGTTCTCGCTTCTCGGAGGGCGAACCTGGTGTTCGCTCCTACAGGTTCTCGGTTCTATCACCGCCATGCCCCACCCCGCCATCACCGCCCTGCTGCATGAACTGGCCCAGGCCAGCCCTGCCGACCCTGATGCCACCAACCAGTACGCCGCCGACGGCCCGCCGGGCAACGCCACCCGCCGGGCAAACCTGGCGCTCGCGCTGGAACTGGCCCTGGCCCGTGGCCCCGACCTGCTGATTGTGGGCGAGGCTCCCGGCTACAACGGTGCCCTGCGCACGGGCGTGCCCTTCACCAGCGAAAAGCTGCTGCTGGCGGGCGTTGAGCCGCCGGGCCTCTTCGGTGCGATCCGTGGCTTTGCGCTGGCCACCAACGATGGGCGCATCTCCGCCGAGCCAACGGCGACCATCGTCTGGCGCACGGTGGCCGAGCTAGGCGTGAGCGCGGTGGGCTGGAACGCATGCCCCTTTCATCCCCACCGCCCCGGCGTACCCATCAGCAACCGCCCGCCCCGCACTGCTGAAGTGACCCAGGGCCAGCCCTGGCTGGCGCAAGTGCGGGCACTCTTCCCCCAGGCCCTGGTGATCGCCATGGGCAACACGGCGGCCCGCGCTCTGGGCATGCTCAACATTCCCCACACCAAAGTGCGCCACCCGGCCCAGGGCGGCGCACGCCTGTTTGAAGCCGGGCTGCGGGCAGTGGTGAACGGAAAGTTGAGAATGGAGCGGTGAGAATGGAGCGGTGAGAATGGAGCGGTGAGAATGGAGCGGTGAGAATGGAGCGGTGAGAATGGAGCGTTACGGATTACGTAGTACGCAGTAGTTCTCGGTTCTCGGTTCTCGGTTCCTGGTTCTCGGTTCCTGGTTCTCGGTTCTCGGTTCTCTACTACGCCCTACGACTGATTGACAACCCCTGCCATGTTGGGTATGCTGCCTGTAGTTCCTCAGGCCGATGCGCCCCTGCCATCGGCTACGTTGCTTCCAAGCAATGTCGAAGTAGAATCAGACTACAGCAGCATTCATACGTCATACCTCATACTTCATAATTTCATCACTGCGGAGCAATTAGCATGCGCGTCGGTCTTGATTTTGGCACCACCAACTCCAGCGCCGGGTTCTACGACGGCGACAGGCTCACGCTGTTGCCGCTTGACCCGGTGAACGCCAGCCCTTCCATCCTCCGCTCGACGTTGTTTATGACCCGCGAGGGTGCGCCCTACATCGGGCGCGAGGCGATCAACCGCTTCACCGAAAGCAACGTGGGCCGCGAGATTGAGTATGAATGGCGCTACATCGGCGAGGCCGAGGTGACCTTCGCCGATTTCGGCACCACCATGCAGGCGCTTTACGTGAAGGTGGATGCCAACGCGCCGGGCCGACTGTTCCAATCGCTCAAAACGGGCCTGCGCGACCGGGGCTTTACCCACACCAACGTGTTTGGCCGCTACTACACCCTTGAGTCGCTCATCGCCGTGGTGCTGCGCCTGATTCTGGAACGGATTGAGAGCCACACTGGCACAAAAGTCACCGGCATGGTGGTGGGTCGCCCCGTTCACTACGCCACCGACCCCGCCGCCGACGCGCTGGCCTTTGAACGCATGCAGGCCGCCTGCAAACTGGCCCAGCTACCCGAGGTGACCTTTCTGGAGGAGCCGAGCGCGGCGGCCCTTTCCTACGCCCGCACCGCACAGGGCGAGCAGCATGTGCTGGTCTTCGACTTTGGCGGCGGTACGCTAGACGTAACGATTATGCGGCTGGATGGCAAGGGCGGGCGTAGTGTCCTTTCCACCGACGGTGTGCCGGTGGGCGGCGACCTGCTCGACCAGCGGCTGGTGATGGGGCGCATGCTGCCCCACTTTGGCGCGGGAACCACGCTGGGGCCGCGCAGGCTGCCTTTCCCTAACCATGTGCTGGAACACCTGGCCGAATGGCAGACGTTTACCGATTTGACGCAACCG
>JALONX010000547.1 GCA_025454695.1 Chloroflexaceae bacterium | reverse complement strand
CCAGGGTCGGCTCAACAAGTTTCCCATTGGCAATGTTATTCTGTTGAGCATGTTTAGCATGGCGCTGACCACCGCAGTACTGTTTATTGTGTTTCCGCTGCTGCGCTACCGCCGGGCGGGGCTGCAAACTCCGGCAGCTATGCCAGTGCTGGTCTACTTTAGCTTATTGGGGGCGGGCTACATTGCGGTTCAAATCATTCTCATCCAGCGTTTTACGCTCTTTATTGGCTACCCTACCCAGGCAGTGACGACGATTATTGCCAGCATGCTCGCCTTTTCGGCCCTTGGCAGCCTGCTGGGCCAGCGGTTCTGCCACACCTTGCGCCACCTGCAACTGGTACTCGCCGCCGTTGCAGCCCTGGTGTTGGTCTACATTGTGGCACTACCACCTGTTTTTGCCGCTCTGTTGCACCTGCCCGACAGCGCCCGCATGGTGATTAGCGCGGCACTGGTGGCCCCGCTGGCAATGGTGATGGGCGTTCCCTTCCCCACCGCCCTGCGCCGACTGGGCGAACAAGCCAATGAACTGGTGCCCTGGGCCTGGGGCATGAACGGCATTTTCTCAGTGCTAGGATCCGTGCTGGTGATTATGCTGAGCATGACCACTAGCTTTACCATTGCCCTGGTTGGCGGGAGCCTGTGCTATGGGGCCGCCCTGCTGGTGAGCAAGGGGCTGTGGCAAGCCCAACTCTGGCAGGCCCAGCCCAGCACCAGCCCGGCAGATGGTGTGGGGCTTCCAGCAGGGGCGAAGAAAACAGCCTAAGCTGCGGGCACATGTTCAGCTCATGCCCAACATGTGCCCACCATTCATCCAGTGTACGTGCCTATTTATGCTCCTGTTATCTAGCCAGCGTACCGTAAACAGCAAGAGCCAAAGGTAAGAAACGATCAAAGCAATATTGTCAGGAGGAAGATGTGAGTGAGCAAGAGCAGCCCACGCCGAAGCACGATGCGCCTGTTATTCCATTGGAAGTACGAACCAATGGGCCAGTTGCCCCTGGCGACAAAAAGAGTGGGATTAAGTTAGTTGCCCCAGCTCGAGCCGACGAACGGGCAGGTGAAATTACGTTTGTTAATCTGCCCCGTGAACGTTCATCCCGTCTTGATGTGCTGGTGCTGAACCCACCTTCGCCCGATGGCGACCTCTTTCTGCGCGATATTGCCCGCGTAGGGCGGCGCACCCGCGATGGCATTATCTGGCCCCAAACAGCTCTGGCCCAGATTGGTGCTGTAGTGAAAGAAGCAGGCTACAGCGTTGAGGTGATTGACGCCATTGGCCTGATGATGGACTGGAAGTCGTTTGAAAAGTATATGTGGGAAAAGAAGCCACGCTACATGATTATCCATGCGACGGCACCCACGCTGACCAACGACATGCGCACCACCTTTGTGGGCAAAGCGGTTGGCACCGTTTCGATGGCCATTGGCACCCACGTGACGCCAATGAGCCGCGAAACGCTGGAAGCCTACCCCACACTCGACATTGTGGTGCGGGGCGAGCCGGAAATGACCATTCTGGACGTGATCCAGACGATTGACCGCATGGCTGAGCAGCAGCAGGCAACAGACCATGTGCCAGTGGGCAACACGGAACTCACCGCACCCTGGCGCAAGCTGCCCTTCCCCGATGCATCATATCTCACCACCCGGGGGCGCTTTCTGGGGGTGCCCCCCCAGCTGATTGCAACTGCCCTGCGCGAAACCAAGGGCATTGCCTTCCGCGACACCCACGGCGAAGTCCAGATCAACCCGGATCGCCCGTTTATCGAGAACCTCGACAGTCTGCCCATCCCGCTGCACGACCAGTTGCCCTGGCGCAAGTACAAGGTGCCGATTGTGGGTGGCCCCTACACCTTTGTGCTCACCAGCCGGGGTTGTCCGGCAGGCTGCCGCTACTGCATCAAGCACGTAACCTATCAGGCCAGCGTGCGCCACCGTAGCCCCGACCATGTGCTGAAAGAGATGTACATGCTCAAGGAAATGGGTATGCACCATATCCACTTTGAGGCAGACCTGTTTACGGTGAAGAAAGAATTCGTTCACGATCTGTGCAATGCCATCATCAAGGACGGCATTAAGCTGCGCTGGAGCTGCAACAGCCGGGTAGACTTTGTGGACGATGCCCAGCTGCGACTGATGCGGCAGGCGGGCTGTTTTATGATCGCCTGGGGTCTGGAAAGCGGCAGCGAAACGGTGCTGAAACGGGCACGTAAAGGCACCACTGTCAAGCGGATCGAGGAGTCCATTAGTGCCAGCAACCGGGCTGGGATTATGAACTGGGGTTATTTCATCGTCGGGCTGCCCGGCGAAACGGAAGACACTATCCAGCAGACCATCAGCCTGTCCAAGCGCCTGCCGCTGGATATCGCCCTGTTCCACATCGCCACGCCCTACCCCGGCACGCCGTTCTACTACGAGGCAGTGGAAAATGGCTGGATTCAGATGAACCAGTGGGAAGATTACGACATGTACTCCCACACGGTGCTGAACTACCCACATCTCTCGTCGAAGCAGCTGGAATACTGGGCCAAACGGGCCGCTCGCGAGTGGAGCCTGCGCCCTGGGCCGCTCAAGACCTTTATCAAGGCGGCAGCCAAGCCCGACACGCTGGGCCAACTCTGGCAGATCGGCGTGAACCACCTGAAGTGGATGGGCGGCAGCTTTAAGCTGGCGGGCAACAGCGGGCAGTAATGAGGCATGGGTAGCCCCACCAATGGCGCATCCGACTGGATGCGCCGTTGGTGCGCGATAGACTCAGCTGCGATTTCGGCAGTAGCTTACACACATACAGCCACAGGCACGCTATGGCACGTTCGGCAACAACATGGCCTAACTCTCGTGCAACCACCCAGGAGCAAGAGCGCATTAGCTCACGCATCCTCGCCATTGACGCGCTGCGGGGCCTGGCCCTGGTGCTGATGGCCCTGGATCACGCCAATTTCTTTGTGGGCGTGGGGCTACAGGCTGAAAGCTATTTTGGCAATGCCGTGACGCTGCAAGGCCCGGCCTACTGGGTTTCCGGTCTGCTCACCAATCTGGCTTCGCCCATCTTCTGGCTGCTCAGCGGCACGAGTCTAGCGCTCTACAGCCAGGCCCACATGCGCCGGGGCACAACTGAAGGGGCGATTGGGCGCTTTTTTCTTGTCCGCGCCGTTATCATCCTCATCCTTGATCTGACCATCTGTGCCTTTTTCTGGATGGAGAGTGCGCCCTATGTACACGTGCTTACCACCATCGCCCTGGCGATGATGCTACTCAGCGGCCTGCGCATGCTGCCAGGATCGTTGCTCCTCACGTTTAGCCTGGCGCTGCTGCTTGGCTACCAGGGCTGGCTTGCCTTGCTGCCGCAACCTGTGCAGGAACCAACCGATCTGCTGTCGTCCATCCTGCTGCTTGGCAGCTACCAAACCAATCCCGCGATTGGCTTTCCATTGCTGGGATGGGCACCGCTGATGTGGCTGGGCTACTGGCTTGGGCGCTATGGCGACATGGCCACATGGCAGCACCCCAGGCACTGGCTGCTGTCCGGGGGCGGGTTGCTTGGCACGTGGGCACTACTCCACGGCACGGGGGTATTTGGCGATTTTGGGGCCGGTTTCGATAGTGCTTCGTTAGTCATTATGAGCAAAACACCGCCAGCGTTGACCTACCTGTTGTTTAACCTTGGGTTAGCGGCACTGGTGATGGCAGGCTTCTATTACGCCAGAACATGGTTTGCTGGCCGCTGGATGGAGCCACTGGTGGTTATTGGTCAGGTGTCACTCTTCTTCTACGTGGCCCATATTGTGTGTTACCACCTCATCGCCAGCGGCATGCACATGCTCCTGCCGAGCCTGCCGGGGCCGCGCATCATTTGGGGCTATGCCACCTGGGCCGTGGGAATGATAATTCTCCTCGGACTCAGTGTTGCCTACCGTCGCCTGCGCAAACGGTATTCACGGAGTGTGTTGCGGTACCTGTAGCCTCATTGCTCCAGTGTATATTCCGTTAGGGAACTCGTTGAATAACCGAGATGAAGAGCATTGTAACAACGGAAACGAGTCAAACGCCTGACCCCACCCCAACGCAACGCAACCTTGGGCGCATTCTGCTCCGAAACACCCTGGCGGTCATCAGCGGTGATGTTGCAATCCGGCTGCTCAATGTACTCTTTACGATAGTTACGGTTCGTCTCCTCGGCGATGTTGGGCTGGGGCAATATGCCATGACCATCGCGTTTGTGGGGTTGTTTGGTGTATTTTTTGAACTTGGGCTAACCCAATACTTCGAACGCACTATTGCGCAAAACCCTGCATCTACCCAATCGTTATTCTGGAACCTGGTAGCATTGCGCCTGATGCTGGCTGTTGGTGGAGTTGTGGTCATCAGCGGGCTGGCTGTGCTTTGGGGACATGAACCCAGCGTTGTCACCGCGATCATCCTTTTTTCGCTAACGTTTTTATTATCCGCCTTTCTGTCACCGCTGACGACCCTCTTCACCGCAAATGAACGTTTTGATATTTCGACCGGGATGCAGGTCGTTAATCAGTTGATCACGATTGTTCTTGGCACGGTGCTGCTCTGGCTGGGGTTTGGCTTTCTGGCGCTGATCTATACCGGCTTTGTGGCCATGCCCATCCAAATCCTCATCAGCATCTGGGCTATTCGGCGCTACCAGCTTGGGCCGTTGCCATTCCAGATTGCACCTGCGAGTTGGGGCACGTTCATCAAAGCTAGCATTCCGTTTGGTATCACATCGCTGGCATTGACTTTCAATTTTAATGCCGATACCGTGATCTTGAGTTTCTTCAGGGGTGCAGAGGAGGTCGGTTGGTATAATGCGGCGTACCGTATGGTG
>JALONX010000546.1 GCA_025454695.1 Chloroflexaceae bacterium | reverse complement strand
CAACCCAGGCCGCATTTTCGGCATCAGTTGGGTCGCTGCCATAGTGAACGGTAGACACCAGTGGCATGCCGTTGTTATCTATTGAATCGCGCTGGAAGGTATTAGAAAAGTAGTCATAGACCCGCCCCGCTGCGTCGTGGGCGGTCTGAGCAATCTCGTCACGGGAGGAACGCTGGCCCTCCTCAATCAGCAGTCGGCCTGGCAGATTGGTGCTCCGGTTGGCACTGTAGGTATAGCGCTGCTTAGCGTTGGCCAGTTTGTCGAAGGCATGCACCACAGTGGCCCGCCGCCCGTTGACGAAATAGCTCCATTCGCCCCAGGGTTGCTCGGTCAGAATCGTCACCCGCCATGTGAGCGTGGCCTTCTGCTGCTCGTCAACATAGATCGTCAGGGCCGTTTTGGGCAGCACGCGGGCAACCACGCTGGCCTGCTCGTCCGGTTCCAGCTGCACCTCGTGCAGGTCACGCAGTGCCGCTTCTTCGGCCTGGCGCTGGCTGATGGTAGGCTGAGTCGGCACATCAAGCTGGGGCAGAAACTGGCCGTTCACCGCTACCACCTGCTCCTGCTGATCGAGATGAACCACCAGCTGCTTGCCAAACACCGGGATGCCCTGGTAGACCTGGTCGAGCCGCATGTGGCTGTAGCCAAGCTGGTGGTCGGCCTCGTTGCGGCGAAGTTGTAGCTCGCTAGCGGCACTACGCAGGCCGAACAGGGCGCGGTTCGCATCGAGAAAACCACGGGCGATGGCCAGCGGGTTGCCCCGTTCGGCGGCGGTGGGCGTGTAGGGCAGACGGGTGGCCACAGCAGCCCCGGCGAGATAGGTGGGAATGCCGGTGGTTGCGTCCCAGGTCACACTCAACGGCTCGCTGGTGCGGGCCTGCAGGGCGGCAAAAGCGGCACGGGGGCCAGACTGGTCAGCTAAACGTACCGCAGTGGCGGAAGGAGCCGCCGACAACACCACACGCAGCGGGCCACCGGGGCTAGAAAACGTGGCCGGAGCAAGGCGCAACGAAGCGCTACCTGCCAGCACAAGGGCCAGCATGCAGAAGAGGAGCAACGGGGCCGACAGACGCCTGAGCAGCGGGTTGGGCATACCACCCTCGAAACAAGGCTCACTCACACAAGAACATCAACCGAAGGCGTGCCGTCTGTGGATTTGCGAACAATCAACTGTCATATCATACCATATCTTTGCTATACTGTACATTGTTAACCGCCGTTTCACTGTAAAGGAAGCGGGGAACGCGGAGGAGCTTTAAGGTTGTTTTATTATGCTGTGCTTTCCTTCGTGCCTTTGTGCCTTTGTGAGATACTCTTTGCGCCTTTGCGAGAGCAATAAAATTATGTCAATAATAGACCACCTTCTCATCATCTGCATGCTGGCGTGCCTGGTAGGCTGCACGCCCCAATCGGCGCGTGTGACGCCGGTTCCAACCGCAAACCCAACCGCCACGCCCGCGCCAACCGCCACGCCCGCACCAACGGTGACCGCAGCCCCTACGCCAACCGCCACGCCCGCACCGACCGCCACGCCGCCACCCACGGCTACGCCCGTTCCACGGATAACCGGCTACCTTGCCCACACCGTCGCAGAGGATGAAACGTTGGCGAGTCTGGCCAGTAGCTTCGGCAGCGAGGCCGGGGTGATCGCCAGCTACAACCGACTCAGCGGCGAACCCCAGGCTGGTCGCCCGCTAATCATTCCACAGCTGGGCGGCATTGCGCCGCCAGCCAGCGAAGCCGTGCTGGTGCAGCGGGGCCGCAACGACCAGCCGCTGCTGGCGCTGACGCTGGACGCGGGAGCAAGCAGTGCCCCTACACCCCGCATGCTCGATGCGTTGAAGGAGCGCAACGTTCGTATCACCTTCTTCCTCACCGGCAAATGGATCCAGGAAAACCCCGAACTGGTGCGGCGCATCGTCGCCGATGGCCACGAAGTTGCCAACCACTCGCTGACGCATCCCGATTTCCGCGAGATCGGCGACGAGCAGATGGTGGAGGAGTTGGCCGAAACCGAGCGGCTGTTGCAGCAAACCGTTGGCGACGGCGTGACCAGTCGGCCCTTCTTCCGCCCGCCGTATGGCGGCTACGACCAGCGGGTGCTGAACACCGTCATTGGTCAGGGCTACCTGCCGATCTACTGGACGCTTGACAGCCTGGACTCAGTGGGCCAACCCAAAACCCCGGCCTTTCTGCTGTCGCGGGTCACGGAAACACTCTCGCCGGAGCAACTGCGCGGCGCAATCATCCTAGCGCACTGCGGCAGCGAGGCCACCGCCGAAGCCCTGCCCGCTATCCTGGATCGCTTCGCCAGCATGGGCTTCACCGTTACCACCGTGAGCGCGGTGCTGGGGCAGTGAGTGCTGCCGTAGTGCGGACTTTAGTCCCTTACAGGCGCATGCTGACCATGACGCGGACTGAAGTCCGCACTACGCATTCGTCCGTCGCTAGTACGACCATTCCTACAAAAACCCACGTCAAAATAGGACTTTTGGGCTATATCTACGAGGGCGAGTCGCTGGCTATAGTGATTGTGGTGCCTTACAACCAATTATTAACTTTTTATCATCAACGAGCCGCCACAATTTATTTATGTCACACCTTCTGCTTGCACTCAGCCGTACTGTATTGTTCGTCGTTGTTGTCGCCCTGTTGCCCACACCCTTGCTGCTTCGCAGCACCGCCCATTCGCAGGAAATCCCAGACATGATCCCGACGGTGGCCAGCCACGCTGACCACAGCCACCACGACCACGCGGCCCACCTGGCGGCCACGCTGGCCCAACTGGCCGTGCCAGCCAACCTCAGCGTGCGGCAAGACGACCGGGCCGCCGTGCTGCAATGGGACTTCGACCAGGCTAACCCGACCAGGCCCCTGCCCAGCGGCGTGGCCGGCTACCGCATTACCTGGGGGCCAGCCAGCCAGCCCGAAGCCAATGTGCGCCTCACCCAGCACCGCCGCATCCAGCTCCAGCCGCTAGAAAACGGCCAGCCCTACGTGGCCAGGGTGCAAGCGGTAGACAACTTCGGGCGGCTTTCAACGCCCAGCGCGCCCATCAGCTTCACCGGCGACGGAACACGGGTAGAAGCGCTACGAACGCGCATGAATGGCTTCTTCGACGACTTTAACCTGCCCCAGGGCGGGGCCGACGAGCGCAAGTGGAACACGGCCTACTCGCTCTGCAACGCGCCGGAAGGCAATGGCTACTTCATCAACCCGCAGTTCCATGTCCACAACACCATTTTCAGCCGCGACTGCGACCGGGGCCAGCAGCACAACCGTGCCCGCGCCCTGCTCGACTTTTCCGACAATGGCACTCGCACAATCACTTTTGACTTTGACGGCGTGTTTCACCGCAACATCTGGTATCTCGACCTGATGCCGAACCTGTCCGACATCTACGGGCCGGAGCGCTTTCCACCCGGCGGCTTGCGTTTTTCACAAAACAACCAGACGCTGGAGATTCGCCGCTTTGACGCCAACGGCAGCGAAGTAACGATTGCCATATTTCATCGTTGTTGAGGTTGAGCCAGCTTAAATATTTCTCATAACCTGTGAGGATATGATGTCAAGTTCGCCCGTGTGGATATGATGACAATCTCGTTGTTTCTTAAGGACGTTCAGCCGCAATCGAGAAAAGAATCCAAGGAGCCGACGGAGCAAGACTGTCATTCTCAGTGAAACTCAAACTCTCGCGTGACGACGGACTAATGTTTCCGTTGCAGTTGTCATCAAATGTTCGAACGCAATTTGTTGTGTGACTTTGAGATTATGTATAAATTGTGCCGAAATCAAAACTTTGCGCGAACGCTTGGAGGTCGGTCATCGAATCATCCCAGTAATGACCTGTTTGTATTTAAAATACCTATCAGTAATGATCCCAATACTTTTAGCAGTAACTGGGATATCACTGTCAGACGGACTGACGTACGGACACACGCACACACATGTTAACACATATTCTGAGACCTATGTGCGATAACAGTGCTTGCGTTTTGCTGAAACAATCGCTAAATAAACACGTTTCTGCAAGTGAAATTCGATGAACCTTTTGCATCAGCATATCAACCAGACTAACGTTGACTAGAACTCTTAAGTCAGATAAGTTTATCGTACTCCAGTGAGACGGCGCTGCTGACATTCGTCATTGGAGCTCGCCAAAACCTGTTGGTGCGTGCTTTTCGCCTCCTTGTGCCGCATGGCTAGGAATATAAGTAACAAATAGTCATAAAAGCCGCGCAGTGAGTGAGGACTGACAACCAATCATAACACCTCAACAAAGTTAATAATGTTTTCGTTCTTGATGCTAAACTAGATAGCTATTGCAGGCTGGTCGACTGTAACGTCTTACCGCCTGCTCCTATCGTAGCGCCGAAGGTGCGTTTCAGCCGGATTGAGTGATTATCAGGCTGTGTCCTGGCCGTCGTGCATTATACGAAGACAGCGACACCGTATCGCACGTTCATCGTCGCATTAAAGCTTGGAAAACAGCCGAAAATCGCGAGGGAATGAAGGCGCGTGGTGGGCACAGTCGTTCTTTTGATGCGCGGAGTTGGTTATTTGATGTTTGCGCCAGACGGTCATCAGACGGCGCTGGTGGCGGCCGTTCGCGCCGACAGATCTAGTAGTCTTTCAGTCGACAAAACGATCGCTTCACCGTATAATACAGGAAATTCCGAATGGAGAAGTAATATTAAGATAAACCTGGCGAGATGCACGGGACATTGTGTGAATAAAATAGCGTAACAACTGCGATGTTGTAGTAGAATTTCTGTATTTCGCTAGAATGAAATTTATTTCAATTGAATAGAAATTGCTATGCAACTGAAAGCACACTGAT
>JALONX010000545.1 GCA_025454695.1 Chloroflexaceae bacterium | reverse complement strand
CCGCTCGATTGTGGTGCTCTATCGTGGCGCGGTGATGGAAGCGGGCGACGTGGACACGGTGATCAAAAACCCGCAGCACCCCTACACCCGCCTGCTGATCGACTCGATCCCCTGGCCCGACCTGAACCGGCGCTGGGGCGAAACCGAGCTAAAAGCGAAGGAATCGGAGATCGGCGACCACGGCAGCGGCTGCAAATTCGCCGCCCGCTGCCCCTTCGCCATGGCCAAATGCCAGACGCCGCCGCCGCTATTCCGGCTCAACGCTCACCAGGCCGCCGCATGCTACCTGCTGGAAGAACATCCAAAAATCGAGTCTGAACGCCTGTCGGAGTTGCTGCCGGTGTAAAGAGATTAACCGGAGACGGAAGACCGGAGACCGGGGCCGGACAAGCTACGATTGACGATTGACTACGACTATAGATTACGTATTACGCAGTACGTTTCACGTTTCACGCATCACAGATTACGCATCACGGATTACGCATCACGCATCACGCATCACGTTTCACGCATCACGCATCACGTCTCACGTTTCATTGAGTCTTCATACTTCATAAATCGCATGGTTATCACTGGCATTGTCCCGATTGTCGCAGCGACCTTTACGCCAGAAGGTGCGCTGGATGAAGATAGCTTCCAGTCGCTGGTGCAGCACCTGCTCGGCACGGGCGCTTCGGCCCTGACGCTGTTTGGCTTGGCGACGGAATTTTATAAACTGAGCGACGCCGACCGCGCCCGCATGCAAACGCTGCTGCTGACCGAGACCAGCCGCACGCCCAGTGTCGCCGGTATAATTTCGATCACCGACCATAGCTGGGAGGTGGCGGTGAACCACGCCCGCGCCGCCGAGAGCCAGGGGGCCGACGCCCTGATGCTGCTGCCGCCCTACTTCCTCGGCCCCAGCGAAGAGGCCATTCTGGAGCATCTTAAGCGGGTCATCGGTAGCGTGCAGATTCCCGTGATTGTGCAATATGCCCCGGCCCAGACTGGCGTGCGTATCGCGCCGGAAGTCTTTCTGCGCATGCGCGAGGCGTTGCCCAATGCCGATTTTGTGAAGGTGGAGACCCAGCCGCCGGGCCGCTATGTCAGCCAGTTGATGGAACGCTCGGGCGGGCGCTTGCAAACGCTGGTGGGCTATGCCGGGGTGCAAATGCCCGATGTGCTGGCGCGAGGGGCGACGGGCATTCAACCGGGTTGCTCGTTTACTGAAATCTACGTGGAGCTGTGGCGGCGCTGGCAGCACGACCGGGCGGCGTTTCAGGCACTCCACGAGCAACTGCTACCTTACATCAGCTACTGGATGCAGGGCGTAGAGCTGATTGTAAAGGCCGAAAAGGTTATTTTGCAACGGCGCGGCATTATTGCCAGCGACTACTGCCGCAGCCCGGCCTACAGCCTGGACATGCGCGAACTGGCCCAGATCGAGCAGTTTCTGGCGGAGTTTGGGGCATATGTGGGCAGGCCCTAAAGCCTCTCACAAAGGCACAAAGGCACAAAGGCTCGCAGATGCATGTTCCATCACTACCCTTTGCGAGCTTTGCGGCTTTGCGAGAGACAAAAACGTATGAACGACATGAATCCTGCCGATTATATCTGCTACCGCACCCGTGAGCGGCTGACGCTTGATGGGCAATTGCGGGCGGCGGCCTGGCAACGGGCACCGCAATCGCCCCGTTTTGTAGACATGGTCACGGGCGAGCCAGCCTTTTTCGACACCAGGGCGGCGGCGCTGTGGGACGACAAAAATCTCTACATTGGCTTCTGGGTTGAGGAGCCGTTTGTGGAGGCTCACCTCACCGAGCGCGATTCGCTGATCTTTCTGGAAAACGATGTCGAGGTCTTTATTGACGGCGGCGACTGTTACTATGAGTTCGAGATCAACGCCCTGGGCACCATCTACGAAGTCTTTTTTATCTGGCAGGACGCTTATAAACGGGGCGGCAGCTTTGATGTGCCCGAGTTCGACCTGCTCGAACGCAAGGCCCTCTCGTTTGGGGGGAACTACGACCGCACCGGCCAGCACTTCTGGTGGGGGACCCACCCGCGCAAAGCCCGCTGGGCCTTTCTCGATTGGGATTTCCCCGGCCTCCGCAGCGCCGTTTGGGTTGACGGCACAATCAACGACCGCAGCGTGGTAGACCGTGGCTGGCGGGTTGAGCTGGCGTTTCCGTGGGCTGGCATGCGCTGGCTGGCCAACGGGCGCTCGCTGCCGCCGCAAGAGGGCGACGTGTGGCGCATCTTCTTTGGCCGCTTCGAGCGGCTGCCAGTGGCTGGCACACTGCCCGAACCCCAGCCCGCCTGGTGCTGGAGCAAACACGGCGTACTCGACACCCACATGCCCGAACGCTTCACCAGGGTGCAGTTTTCTGACAAATATGTTGAGGATGTATAGCTGTTTGTAGCAGGATAATCAGAAATGACACTATATTGTATGAACAAACGCACTCGATTTGCAAGCTACAATCAGCAATCCTGTCTAAAGTAGTGCCATGTCACATGTGAGTCTAACTCGCACCATCGCCGCCGGTCTCGACACCTACCAGGCCAACACTGGCCCGCTCAGCCTGGAGCTGATTCCGGCGCTGGGTGGCAAGATCAGCAGCTTGCGCGATGCCCGTAACGGGCGCGAATGGCTCTGGCGACACCCGCGCCTGCCCTACCGCCGGGTGGCCGCCACGGCCTCCTACACCGCCGAAGCCGATACGGGCGGCTGGGACGAATGCTTCCCCACCGTTGCGCCGTGTCTCTACCCGGCGGCACCGTGGCAGGGGGCAGCCCTGCCCGACCACGGCGAACTCTGGGCACAGGCGGCGACATTCGATGTGGCAGAGCGCGACAACAGGCTCAGCTTAACGACGGGCTGGCAGGGCGTAGCGTTGCCCTACAGCTTCACCCGCACGCTGCACCTGGCGGCTGGTTCGCACCGGCTACGGGTTGATTACAGCGTTGCCAACCAGAGCGACTCGCCACTCCACTTCATCTGTTGTGTACACCCGCTGCTAGCCCTTGAGCCTGGCATGGTGCTAGAACTGCCACCAGAGGTTCGCTTCAATGTCTGGTCAACCATTCCCGCCGATCTGCTGACGGGCACCCAGGGGCTTGACTTCGCCGCGCTGCCCCTGACAAACCCCGGCCTGCAAACGGCCATCACCAACCTGCACCCTGCCGGGGTGGCCCTCAAGCTCTGGAGCGACCTGCTGCCGCCAGAAGCGGGCTGGGCCACCCTGCGGGCGAGCGATGGCGCACTCACCATGCGCTGGGACGTGGCGGCGCTGCCGCAAGTCGCCTTCTGGCTTAACCTGGCGGCCTGGGCTGGCGACGGCGGTGCGCCCTACTGGAACCTGGGGCTGGAACCATGCGTCGGAGCGCAGGACTCGCTGGCCGACGCCGTCTCGATGCACCAGTTGCACGCCACCCTGCCGCCCCACGGGGTCAACAGCTGGTGGTTTGAGGTGGAACTGTCGTCGGTGTAGGTGTAATTTTGTAGTGCGGACTTCAGTCCGCGTTTTGTAATAGACTAATGAAGTTTTGTTTTTTATTCGCTTATAAAGCGTTACGTAGGGGCGCGATAATGAGGTTTTACTTTTTCATCCGGCCACGCGGTGCCGCCCTGTCCACCGAATGAATTCGGCGTCTGGAAGGCGCAAACACGCTGATGAGTTTTAAGGAATAAATCGGGTATATTTGCTCGCCGTAGCCCTAAAGGGCGCGGCTCTCATGTGCGAAGCCCGCCTGCGCGGGCTATACCGGATGTAATTTTTAATCTTCATAAGCGTGTTGCCCTGATAGCTGTCCGGATTATGTTGTAAAGACTCATAAGCGTGTTGTCCCAATTGCTGTCCGGATTATTCTGTAAAGATTTATAATCGCGCAGCTACATGGTATGCTCGATTTAATTATTAAACTTCATAAGTCCGCACGACGTTGAGAAAAAGGCTCTTAATGCCACTCACCATCAATCTCACAAACCGTACCGCCTTTGTGACTGGCGTAAGCAGCGGGATTGGCGCGGGGATTGCGCTGGCCCTGGCCCAGGCCGGGGCGGCGGTGGCGGGCTGCGGGCTAGAACCTGAAGACAGCCCCGGAGCCATGCGCTTTCTGGCCCAGGCAGCGCAACAGGGCTGCCGCGCTGTCTACCGCCAGGCCGATGTGGCCGACGCCCAAAGCGCCCGTGCGGTGGTAAATTGGGCCGCGCAAGCGTTGGGCGGGCTGGATGTGGTTGTTTCCAACGCCGGGCGCAACGTCTTTGAGGGGGCCAGCGCATGCAGCGACGAGCAGTGGCAGGCCAACATTGAGCTGAACATGGCGGCCCACTGGCGGGTAGCCCAGGCGGCCCGGCCCCACCTGGCCCAGGCGTCCCAGCCGGTGATCATCATCATCGCCTCGAACCACGCCTACCGCACGTTGCCAGGCTGCTTCCCCTACAACGTGGCCAAGGCCGGACTCACGGCGCTGGTGCAGTCGCTGGCGCTGGAATGGGGGCCACACATACGCGCCGTGGGTGTCGCGCCGGGCTTTATCAACACCCCGCTGGCCGACGCCTGGTTCAACGAGTTTCCCGACCCCGCCGCCAAACGGGCGCAGGTTGAGGGGCTGCACCCGGTGGGGCGGCTTGGCACCCCCGCCGATGTAGGGGCGTTGTGCGCCTTTCTGGCCAGCCCGCTGGCCGGGTTTATCTCCGGCAGCACCCTGCTGATTGACGGCGGACGCAGCGCGGTGATGCAGGATTGACGAGTGACGAGTGACGAGTGACGATTTTTTAGGGAGACTGTTACGATTTTAGGAAGATTGGGTAATCCAACAATCGTAGCATCTCGAGTAGGCCAGAGGCCGTATTGAGGGGT
>JALONX010000544.1 GCA_025454695.1 Chloroflexaceae bacterium | reverse complement strand
GCCTGGGTTTGCGCCTGAGACTGGATCAGTTGCTCCCGCAGGGCCTGCTGTTCAGCGTAGGCCTGCTGAAGCTGCTGGTTGGCCTGTTCAATCGTCTGCTGGTAGGCCGCCTCCCGCCCCTGCATCGCCTGCTGATCGGCCTGGCTAGTCGGCAGGGCCGCTTCCACCAGGGCGGTGGGCGTGGCCGAGGGCGCAGCCACCGCACTACCCTGGGCCACGCGGGCGACAACACCACCGATGAGTACCAGCACAAACACCGTCAGGGCGGTGGCGACAATAAGTGCATTCCGTTGCGACATGATCATGCTCCTTTAGCGATTGTTGACAGTTGCTTCTAATCCCTGGATTAACTGCTGTTGCTCAGCCGCGCTCAAACGGGCCTCAGGGTGCAACAGGAGGTAATTGCCCAACGGCATCTCACCTTCGCGAATCACCTCGCCAAGCTCATCGGCCTCCTGCTCCCTGGTGGCCCAGGTGGAAAAGTTGAGCTTTTCTCGCCCTTCGTTCACATCGTAAGCTACCAGCCACGAGATTGGCGCAATGTTGCTATAGATTGGCCAGACCGTCTCGTTGCTGTGACAATCGAAGCATGCTCGCTTCGCCAGTGCCCGCGTCTCGGGGCTGTTCCAGGCCGGTTCACTCACCACGGGTGGGTTCATGCGCGGCCCGCCGATGGGCAAAAACTGCATCACTACCAGCACCACCGCCAGAGCGATAAAACCGCGTGCAAGCCAGCGTGCCATGTGTTCCTCCTCAACCAGTTCGGCTTCTACCGTTAACATCAGTCTAGCGGGCGCTCCCTGGAACTTTCTTAAGAAACGCCACGAAAATTCCAATCTTTTTCCAATCCTGCTACACTATGCTGAGTACATGGTTGAGAACTACACATAGCTTTTCATATAACTCAGCGAGCTTTGCGCCCCTTCGACTGGCTCAGGGCAGGCTTTGCGAGAGACACTGCTGAGTCCGTCTGTGGTAGGAGAAAACGATGCGGGTGCTGATTATTGAGGACGACCAGCGCCTCACCAGGCTGATGCAGCGGGTGCTGGCTGATGAACATATCGCCGCCGATGTGGCCAACGATGGCGAGACCGGCCTTGATCTGGCCCTGCGGGACACCTACGATGTGGCGATTGTGGACTGGATGCTACCGGGGCGGGATGGCCCGGCCATCTGCCGGGCGATTCGGGCCGCCCGGCTCCCCGTGGCCCTGCTGATGCTCACCGCACGGGGGCAGCTGGAAGATAAAGTCCGGGGCCTCGACAGCGGCGCGGACGATTATCTGGTCAAGCCATTTGCCTTTGAAGAGCTGCTGGCCCGTGTGCGTGCCCTGGGCCGCCGCTTCAACCAGCTGGCGGGCGACCCGCAAGAGCTACGGCTGGGCGACCTGGTGCTGGACATGCGGGCCCACACGGCCCGCCGTGGCATGCAGCCCCTCGACCTGACGGCCACCGAGTGGAACCTACTGGAGTGCTTCCTGCGCCACCCCGGCCAGACCCTCAGCCGCCAGCAGATTCTCGATTATGTCTGGTCGTATGAGCATGACGTGCAGCAGACAATGGTGGATGTCTACGTCTCTTACCTGCGGCGCAAACTGACCCTGCCCGGTCGTCCCGACCCCATCCAGACGGTGCGGGGCGTGGGCTACCGCCTGGAGGCGGACAATGTTTAACGGCCTGCGGCTGCGCCTCACCCTGCTCTACATGCTGGTGGCCCTGGGGCTGCTGGCCCTGATTGGCGGCGGCACGGCCCAGCTGCTGCGCAGCTACTTCCAGCAGACCACCGACCTGGCCCTGCGCCACAAAATGGCCCACGAGTTCCAGCTGCTGAACGCACCGCTGCCCGCCAGCCTGGCCAGCGCTGACGCCGACTGGTCAAGTCTGCGGGGCAACCCGCCGTCCGCCCCTACCGACGACCACGGCGGCGACAACCACCGCGACGACGAGCGCAAGCATAGCGAGGATGATGACGATGACCATCAGCAGGCAGCCAACCCTACGCCAGCTCCGGCGGTGGGGGCGGAAGACCGGGCCAGCCTGGCCTACGATGGCGAACTGGCAGCGATTTTTGTGTTGCCATTGAGCCAGGATGGTCAGCTGATCTTTAATCCCAATCCGGCGACCCCACCAATTGTGCCCGATCTGCAAGCCCTCAACGCTGCCATGTCTCAGGGTAATGACCTGCGCACCGTGCAGGCGAGTAATGGCCCCAATGTGCGCCTGCTGACCTATCGCGTCACAAACCAGAACGGCCCGGCGGTACTGCAACTTGGCCGCGCCCTGGACGATCAGGAGCGCATCCTGGGCCAGCTTACCATTTCCATGCTGGCCCTGGGCGGCGTGAGTGCAGTATTGCTGGGCCTGGGAAGCTGGTGGCTGGCGGGGCGGGCCATTCGCCCGGCCCAGCAGGCCTGGGAGCAACAGCAGACCTTTATCGCCAACGCCAGCCACGAACTCCGCACGCCGCTGACCCTGCTGCGGGCCAGCGCCGAAGTGGCTCAGCGCTCGCTCCCAGCCAGTGACCAGGACACCCGTGAACTGCTGGATGATGTGCTACACGAGTCCGACCACATGGGCCGTCTGGTAGACGACCTGTTGTTGCTCTCGCGGCTCGATGGGGGAAAAGTGTCGCTGGAACGGGTTGCTATACCCTTGCCGGAGCTGCTGGCCGATGTGCAACGGCAGGTGGGGCGGCTGGCCGACACGCGCCAGATTCGGCTGAGCGTGGAGCCATGCCCGCTAGCCGTCTGGGGGGATCCAACCCGGCTGCGGCAGATGCTGCTCATTCTGCTGGATAACGCCCTGCGCTACACCCCGCCAGGCGGCACGGTGACGGTGCGCGTGGCCCCGACGGCGAAAACCGGTCACGGTCGGGGTACATCGGCCCGCTTCTACCGCGCCGACCAGGCCAGGGGCGCAAACAACGGCAGCGGCCTGGGGCTGGCCATCGCCAAAGGGCTGGTGGAGGCCCAGGGAGGCCAGATCAGCATCAGCAGCCAGCCGGGCCGTGGCACCAGCGTGAGTCTCACCCTTGAAGCAGTTAGTTGAAGTTACATATGGTGCGGACGTATAAAGATGTACAAACTAGCCCGTACATCCCTGGAGCAACACGCTTATGAGCTTTAACAATTAAAACGGGTATACGCGCTGGCCGTGGCCCTAAGGGACTCGGCTTGGCGATGCGAAGCCCGCCTGCGCGGGCTATAACGGATTTAATTTCTAATCCTCATCAGCGTGTTTTGCTCATCCAGACGCCGAATTCATTCGGTGGCTGGCGCGGCACCATGTGTCCGGTTCTTTTTGTAATCGCCCATCAGCCCACGTTGCGTGAGAGTCAAGCACATGATGCGGACTTATGGAGTTTAGTTTTTTATTCGCGTATAAAATATCACGTAGTGGCGCAATAAATTGTTTGTTCCGGCCACTGGCGCGATAAATCGCGCAGTTACATCGTATGCTCGATTTAATTATTAAACTTCATCAGTCCGCGTTATGCATAAGCTGCCGATACACCCGCTCGATCCGGTCGCCCACTGCCTCCCAGGAAAACTGGGCCGCCCAACCGGGGGCCGCCGCCGCCATCGCCGCCCGGCGGTTCTGGTCGTCTAGCAGACTGTTAGCGGCAGCGGCCAGGGCCACATGGTCGCCGGGCGGGAAAAGCAGCCCCGTGCGGCCTTCGTCCACCACTTCGGGAAAGCCGCCGAAGCGGGAGGCCACCACTGGCAGGCCGCAGGCCTGGGCCTCCACCAGGCCAATGCCAAAGGTTTCGCTGGCGGTGCTGGTGGCCAGCAGCAGGTCAACCGAGCTGTAGAGCCGGGGCAGCTGGGTGCGGGGCAACGCCCCCAGAAAATGCACCCGCTCGCCCAGGTGCAGCTCCACCGTGAGCCGTTCCAGCCGTTCCCGGTCTTCGCCGTCGCCCGCAATCAGCAGGGTTGCGCCCGGCACATGGGGCAGGGCACGAATGGCCGTCTCAACCCCTTTCCAGGGCTGCAAGCGCCCCACCCACAGCAGCACCCGCTCGCCGTAGCGCCGCCGCACGTCGGCATCAGGTTTGCGGTGCTGGAATTCTGTTATGTCAACTCCGTTAAAGACGACTGTGGGCGTAAAGCCATAGCGGGCCGCCACAGTGCGGGCGTTAAACTGGCTGCACGAGACCGCCCCATCCATGCGCTTCGCCAGCCCACGGTCGCCCCGGTAAAAATCTTCGCCGTGGCAACCCAGCAGCGCCCGCGCCCCACTGAAGCGGCGGGCCAGCAGCGCCGGGGCCATGTCATACGGCTTCTGGATGTGAACAATGTCGTAGCCGCCACAAGCCAGGTGGGGCAGCGCGGGCAGGGCCATGGTCAGCCGTTCGAGCAACTTGGCCTCGGCGTAGGCCCGGCGCAGCGGCGGCAGCGCCTGCCAGAAGCCCCGACTGACGAAGGGAAAGCTGAGCACGCGCACGCCGGGGGCCGCCTCGCGCCGCGTGCCCACCCCGCCGATCACGGCAACCGCATGGCCACGCCGGGCTAGCTCGCGGCTCAAATCCCAGACAAAACTTTCCACCCCGCCAAATTTGGTGGTGGAAGTGAGGTTGTAAAGGGCGATGTGCATGGAACGATTGACGATTGACGATTGACGATTGACGATTGACGATTGCACGATGGCTGACCGGGGACGGGAGACCGGCGACCGGAGCCGGACGAGTGATGATTGACGATTGACGATTGAGAGAACCCAGAACCCAGAACCCAGAACCCTGAACCTTGAACCGATTGCCGATTTACGCTTCACGTTTCACGTTTCACGCAGCACGCAGTACGTTTCACGCAGCACGCAGCACGCAGTACGTTTCACGCAGCACGCGACACGCAGTACGCAGCACGCAGTACGTTTCACGCTTCACGCAACACGCAGTACGCAGCACGCAGTACGTTTCACGCAGCACACAGCACGCAGTACGCAGTACGCAGTACGTTTCACGTTTCACGTTTCACGTTTCACGCAGTATCAACTCATAACTCATAACTCGTAACTCGTAACTCGTAACTCTACTGTAGTTCCACCCGTTGCACCAGCACCGCCCCGGCATCAACCGGGCGCAGCACGAGGCTGGTTTCAACCGTGTCGGTAGGCACGGCAATGGTGACGGTCTGCTCTCCGCTGTTCAGGCTGAGCGTTTGAAGCGCGGTGCCGTCAGCAGTCACCACAAGCTGGCCCGCTCGGTCGCTCGCCAGGGTGATGCTGAGACTCACGGGCTGCCGGGCCTGGTTGTACAGCACCAGTTCGCCCTCACCCTCAATCTGCCGCGTGGCACTGCGCAAATCTTCGCTTGGCACGGGCGGCGACCAGCCCCGACCCACCCCGAGAAACGGCACGGGGGTTGGCGGCGGGGCTACCCGGTAGATCAAAAACGAGCGGTCGGGCAGGGCGACTCGTTCTGGCTCGGCCCCACCGGCTGCCGCCTGGGCCACCCGCAGCAGCGTAGTGTAGCGCAACGCGCCCGCCATGCTGTGGAGCGTCAGGTAGCGAATGTTGAAATAGGAAAAAAGCGTCGGCGCAATCTCCGCCGGGTCTTGAGCGATAATGTCCGGCGCGGGGCGGGCGTAGGCAAACATGCGCACCACCGGGAACTGCTCCAGCAGCGGGTAGGGCATCAGCCGCGAGGTGTAGCCGCCCGCCAGCCCCTTGCCATGCACGGTCTGGTGCAGCAGAAACACGGCGGCAGGGCGAGTGTAGAAGGGCGCTTCGAGAATGCCGAACTCGCCCGGCTCCTGGGCCAACTGGGCATAAAAGGGCGGAATCAGCACCGGCACCATCGGCTGCACGGTCAAATTTTCAAGCGCTATAGCCAGGGCCAGGCCGCTAGCCAGCAGCGCCGGTGCCCTGGGCCAGGCCGCTTTGCCTTGGGCCAGCCCTTGCAACAGGCGGGCCGCGCCCAACGCCGCCAGCACGGCCAGGGCCAGCATCACCAGCACGGCAAAGCGCATGGGGTAGCGGAAAATGCGCAGGCCCGGCACATTGTCCAGCAGGGCGGCGGGCATGGGAATGTCGGTGATTGCGCCGAAGAAGCGCAACTGCGGCCCCAGCGCCAGCACCCCGAAGATGATCGCGCCGCCCAGCCAGAGGCTAGCCCCCCGCTGCCGCAGGCCAGCCAGGGCCAGCAGCAGGGCCACCAGCCCCAGGTAGACCGTTTTGCTCTGGATGTCGGTTTCGGCTTTGTAGGCCTGGGCTTGGGCCGCCAGCCCACCCAGCAGCGGGTGCAACTGGCTGGGGATAAAGTAATCAGCCACATCCACCGACTGCTCAACCCGGAAATTTGGCCCGCCTTGCCCCACCAGCGTCGGCGTCTGCTCCACCAGCAAGGCGGTGGGGATGGCCAGCGGCAGCGTGAGTCCGCCCGCAATCGCTAGCGTGATCACGGTTGGCAGTGCGGCCCGCACATGGCGCGCCTGCCACACCCGCCACAAGCCGTACCAGCCCAGCCAGAAAAAGGCAAACAGCAGATACTGCCAGTCGCACCAGAGGTTCAGCCAGACCACCAGCCCGGCCAGGGCAAAGCGCCACCATGTTGGTCGAGCCTCGGCCCGGCGCAACGCCAGCAGCGCCAGCGGCAGCAGGTAGGCCGCCATCATGTGGGTGTGCCCGCCATACACCTGCGACAGCAAATAGCCGCTGGTGGCGTAGATCACCCCGGCGAGAAGGGCGGCAGCGTCCTGCGTCCTGCGTCCTGCGTCTGCCCTGAGCAAAGCCGAAGGGTGCTGCGTAGGTGGTTCTTGGTTCTCGGTTCTCGGTTCTTGCTGTTTTAGCACATCCCGCGCAAGCAGGTAGGTGCAAAAGCCGCTCAGCGTGAGCGAGAAGATCACCACGAAGTTGTAGGCCGCCACCAGGCCAAACAGTCCATGCACCGGCAGCGACACCACGAAGTTTATCGGGTTCAGCGTCTGGAGCAAGAGACTCACGCCGCTGGGGTAGTAGAGGTAGGGCGTGAAATAGGGATTTTGCCCGCCAAGCAGCGCCTCCTTCAGCCACCACATGTTCCACATGTTCTGCCAGCTATCGTAGCCAATGCCGGGCACCGCCGTGCCGAAATGCAGCACTAGCGGCCAGGTATTGACGATAGCTAAGCCCAGGTAGAGCAGCAGCGGCAGCAGCGTTGAGCGGAGGAGTGGGCGCAGCCGGAAACGAGAAAATAATCCATTACCACGAGCCATGTATCCTGAGTCCTTGTACCCATTCGCAGCACTGTTACGTTGCAAGAATGGTAATTAGTCTATGTGAAATGTTTTCTTGCATGTAGAATCGCCTCAGCCACCGAATGAATTCGGCGTCTGAAAGGCCAAAACACGCTGATGAAGGTTAATAATTAAATCAATAATACGATGTAGCGGCACAATTTATTGCGCCATTCGTCGGAACGCGCAATAAATTGCGCAACTACGAGACGCTTTATACGCGAATAAAAACTAAACTTCATAATTCGGCGTCTGGAGAACCAAAACACGCTGATGAAGATTAAAAATTACATCCGGTATAGCCCGCGTAGGCGGGCTTCGCACATGAGAGCCGCGCCCTTGAGGGCTACGGCATGCGCGTGTACCCGATTTATTCCTTAAAACTCATAATTCGTCGTCTGGAATCCGGTATAGCCCGCGTAGGCGGGCTTCGCACATGAGAGCCGCGCCCTTGAGGGCTACGGCATGCGCGTATACCCGATTTATTCCTTAAAACTCATAATTCGGCGTCTGGAAGCCCAAAACACGCTGAAGCATGTTGATCTAAAAACACAAGTAAACTTCATTGACGGACTAGTTAGTATATTCGTATAGTACACCAATAAATTTTGGTCTAATCCGCGTAATCTGTGTAATCTGCGGATAACCATACTCCGTTTTCCCCAAATTTGACAAACCCGCCCATCTGTTCTAAGATCGCCGCCTCACGACACCGCGACTACGCGCAGCAGGAGGTGACGCGATGAACGCCGAGGCCTTTCGCCATCTCTACGGCTACCACTTTGCCGAAAACCGCAAACTGTGGAATGAGTATGTCATGCAACTCTCCCACGAGCAGTTCACCCAGCATGTACACTATTCCCATGGCTCAGTTTGCAACCAGATTCTGCACCTTATGGATGTGGATGAGGTGTGGTTCAGCGAGTTGCGTGGGGTTGCGCCCACAGAACCGTTGCCGCCCGCCAGCGCTGACGACCGAACCAGCATTCGCGCCCATTGGGATGCAGTGGAGCAACGCATGCGCGACTACCTGGCAGGCTTGCAAGACGAGATGCTGTTCACCACGCCGATAGTCGAACCGGAAGAAGATAAAGACCTGAGCGTATGGCAGGTACTGCTGCATGTGGTCAACCACGGCACCGACCACCGCGCCCAGCTGCTGCGCCAGCTCAACGACCTGGGCCTGAATACCACCGCGCAAGACTACATCTTTTATGTCTACGAAAACCCGTAGGCAGATTGAAGGGCCGCAAAGGCGCAACGTATGTACACATGCATGTTCATCTGCGTTCCTTTGTGTCCCTTTGTCAAGCTCGCTTCGGCTTCGCGGTTCGTGAGCCTGTCGAACGGCAGGGCAGGCAGGGCAGGCTTTTGTGCCGTTGTGAGCGGTTTTCAGGAAGACTCGAAAGGTCGCCATGCTCACGATTGATCTCCAAACCGCCCGCCGCTTCATCCTTGGCAGGCAGGGCCTGTGGCCGGGGCGGCGCTGGCGTGGCAGTGCGGGCACCGAGCAGGCCATGCGCGAGATGGAGCATCTGCAACTCGACCCGCTGCAAATCATCGCCCGCAGCCACGACATTGCCCTGCATAGCCGGGTGCTGGATTACAAACCCGGCATGTGGGAAGAGCCGACCTACGGGCAGCGCAAATTCTTCGATTGGGGCGGCTGGCTGGCCGTGCGCCCCATGGATGAGCTGCCCCACTGGCGCGTGCTGATGGGCCGCGAGCGCGATGGCATGTATGGCTCGCGCATCCGCACGATGGGCCACGAGCATGCCGAGGCGATTGCCGAGATGCGGGCCATTTTGCGTGAACGCGGCACAGTGAGCAACCGCGACTTTGAGATGGCCACGCGGACACGCACGCAGAGCTATCGCGGACGCAAGGATAGCGCCCTGGCGTTGTATTACCTGTGGCGCACCGGCGAGGTGATGACCCACCACCGCGAGCGCTTCGAGCGCTTCTACGCCCTGACGGAAGCAGTTGCACCGGCCCACCTGATTTTCGAGAGCGACGAGGCCACATGCGACGACTTTATGCTGCGCAAACTGGTGGCCTTTAACGGCCTCACGCAGCTTTCTACCGTGGGCGACTGGCTGGCCCGCCGGGTGGGTGCCACCGAACTGAAGCAGTGGCGTGAGTCCCGGCTGGCCAGCGGCGAACTGCTTGAGGTGCAGATTGAAGGCTGGAAGGCACCCCGCGTGGCCCTCGCCAGCGACGCGGCCCTGCTGCACGAACTGAGCGCCGGGCGCGTGCCGACGGCCTGGACGCCACTAGAAACCAACACCAGTGAGGAAGTTGTTTTCCTCGCGCCGCTCGACCATGTGAGCGCACGGGGGCGGGCTAAAGTGCTGTTTGATTTCGACTATGTGTGGGAAGTTTACAAACCTGAAGACAAGCGCAAGTTCGGCTACTACGCCCTGCCCGTGCTGTGGGGAGACCGCCTTGTGGCCCGCTTCGATAGCAAACTCGACCGCACCAGCAACCGCTTCGTCATCCTGGGGCTGTGGCTGGAGGACGCCGCCCTCGGCAGCGATGAAGCCTTTGCGGCGGCCCTGGCCCGGGGCTTTGCCCGCTTCGTCAGCTTCCTCGGCGCAAGCAGCCTCGATGCGACGGCGATTCGCGAGCCGCTGCTGCGGCGGTGGGTGGGGGCTGCGATTTGAACTATTTTGAGGCGCTCACAACGGCACAGAAGCGCCGGTCTTCTCAGCGCCACAACATGTAAGAAAGGAAACCAACACCTTTGTACCATATGCGGCAAACGTAGTGCGGACTTTAGTCCGCGTTTTGGCCCACAGGCGGACTAATGAAGATTAGAAATTAAATCCGGTATAGCCCGCGTAGGCGGGCTTCGTATCTCCAAGCCGAGTCCTTTAGGGCCACGGCCAGAGCGTATACTCGTTTTAATTCTTAAAGCTCATAAGTCCGCACTACGCAGCCTATCTAAAAAGGCGTTCACAAAGCACACAAAGAAACGTCAACACACATGGGAATCCACCGCCCTTTGCGAGCTTTGCGCCTTTGCGAGAGCTTTTTCACCGCCGGACTGCCACCACCTCCAGATATTCACTTGGCACGGCCAGCGTGGCGCTGCCGCCCTGGTTGAAGCGCTCCAGCAGCTCAATCACATCATGGGCCAGGCTCGCCTGTCCAGTTTCGTCAAGGGCGGCAAAAGCTTTAAGCGTCGGCCCATAGTAGGTGCGGAAAACTTCCAACCAGTGCTGAGATGAGTGGTAGCGGAAAGTAAAAAAGCGCCGGTTGATGGTCATGTCGCTGATGCCCGCGCCAAACAGCTCGCGCAGGCGCTGGCCGGTGCCCCAGAGGGCCGGTGACTTCACGCCGGGAGCCGGGGGGATGTATTTGCCGATGGTGCGGAAGACCTGCCCAATAAAACTTTCCGGCGTCCAGTTGGCCAGGCCAATCGTGCCGCCGGGCCGACAGACGCGCAGCAGTTCTGCCGCCGCCTGCTCCTGGTTGGGCGTAAACATTACCCCAAAGGTTGACAACACCACATCAAACGAGGCATCGGCAAAGGGCAGCTGTTCGGCGTCGGCCTCCTGAAACACAATCGGCAGGCGCTCGGCCTCGGCCCGCGTGCGCCCCCGCTCCAGCAGCATCGGCACATAATCGGTTGAAGTCACCTCGGCCCAGCGGTGAGCTGCCGCCAGGCTGGCGTTGCCGTTGCCAGCGGCTACATCCAGCACGCGCTGGCCAGGCCGCACGTTCGCCGCTTCACACAGCAGCTCACCGGTAATGTCGAGCGTCGTGCCAATCACCGCGAAGTCGCCCGATGACCATGCGGCATGCTGGCGAAGCTTCACAGCGGCCAGGTCGGCGGGGGCGGGCGTTGGGGTCGTCATGGCTCTGTTCCTTTCTAAAACTGCGTTCAGGATACGAATTCGCAAAGTTACCCTCGGCGTGCGTGGCTATGAGTCTGTTAGTTGCGCCTCCACGGCGCTGAGTCTGTTTGTTTCGCCTGCGCGGCGGGCGGCAAGGGGCCACCTGGCCCCCTGCACCCCCGGCCCCTTCGGCAGGCGGTTTCCGAGCTTGACGAGGAGCAGGGCAGGCAGGGACTACGCCCCTTGGAACCCCAAATGTACGCTCGTACTATGTGGACAGGTCGTAGCGCATGCCTACGGTCTGCCGAGCAGGTGAGTCTTCAACCAACGACTGATGACGTGCATTCCATGAATGCAATTGGTACGCTACCCGGTTGCGTGCGTTCCACCACCTCGATCAGATGGGGAACGGGGAAGGCATCCGCCACCTCGCCTGTCAGTACCACAGGTATCCC
>JALONX010000543.1 GCA_025454695.1 Chloroflexaceae bacterium | reverse complement strand
AGCCAGCCGATGCCCGCCGTGCCCAGCCCAAAGCGGGTAATCTCTAACCCCGTGCGACCTAGTTGTGCTTTTGCGAATGGATCCATGTCTTTTTTCCTTTGCCACAGAGAACACAGAGGGCACAGAGGCTGTTGGCAGATAGCAGGTAGCCAGTTGGCAGTTCAGTACTGTACGTTTCACATTTCACGTCTCACGTTTCGCGGCCATCCTGTCATCCTGCCACCTTGTCATCTCGCCATCGCCTCTGCGCCTCTGCGCCTCTGCGCCTCTGCGTTTCCTGCTTAAGCCCTCGGTGTTCTCTGTGCCCTCTGTGGCTACATGGCGTGCTGCCACGCTGCGCCGTGGGGAAAAGCGTACTCCGCCAGCGACGCGGGCTTCATCTGGATGCTGTAGCCGGGCAGCAGCGGCGGCATGTAGCGGGCGTTGCGTATCACCACCGGCTCGATAAAATGTTCGTGCAGGTGATCAACGTACTCCAGCACCCGGTTTTCGGTCGAGGCGCTGACGGCGATATAATCAAACAGCGAGAGGTGCTGCACATACTCGCACAGGCCTACCCCGCCTGCGTGGGGGCACACCGGCACGCCAAACCTGGCCGCCATCAAAATCACCGCCAGGTTCTCGTTCACCCCGCCGATGCGACACGAGTCGATCTGGCAGAAGCTGATTGCCTGCGCCTGCAACAGCTGTTTGAAGATGATGCGATTCTGCACATGTTCGCCAGTTGCCACGCCGATGGGCGCAATCGCCCGCGCAATCGCCGCGTGGCCCAGCACATCGTCGGGGCTGGTCGGCTCCTCAATCCACCACGGATCAAAGCGGGCCAGCCGGGCCATGTTGGCAATCGCCTCGTCCACTCCCCAGACCTGGTTGGCATCCATCATCAGCTTGCGCTCCGGGCCAAGCTCCTCCCGCAGAATCTGCGCCCGCCGCATGTCGGCTTCAAGACTCACGCCCACCTTCATCTTGATGTGCGTCCAGCCCTGGGCCACGGCCTCGCGGCAGAGCTGGCGGATTTTGTCATCGCTGTAGCCCAGCCAGCCCGCCGAGGTGGTGTAGGCCGGGTAGCCCCGCGTGCGCATCTCAGCCTCGCGGCCTGCCTTTGTGGCGGCGTTGCGCTCCAGTAGGGCCTGGGCCTCATCCGGCGTCAGCGCATCGCTGATGTAACGGAAATCAATGCAGCGCACCAGTTCGGCAGGCGTCATGTCCACCAGCAGCTTCCACAGGGGTTTGCCTTCGCTTTTGGCCCACAAATCCCACACCGCGTTGATCACGGCGGCGGTGGCCAGGTGAATCACGCCCTTTTCGGGGCCAATCCAGCGCAACTGGCTGTCGCCGGTGATATAGCGGTAAAATGCGCCCATGTCGGCGGCAAATTCTTCCAGCGTCTTGCCGCGCAACATCGGCTCCAGCGTTTGAATCGCGGCCACACACAGCTCGTTGCCCCGGCCAATGGTGAAGGTGAGCCCGTGGCCTTCTAGCCCGTCGGGGTGGTCGGTGTGCAGCACAACATAGGCAGCGGAATAGTCGGGGTCGCGGTTCATCGCGTCGGAGCCGTCGAGGTGGCGCGAGGTGGGAAAGCGAATGTCGTGGGCCGAAACGCCAGTGATCGTCGTGGGCACAGGCAACCTCCAGTGGTTCAACACAACAATGTGGGTTGGCACGATGATAACACACATTGACGATTGACGATTTACGATTTACGATTTGGGGAAAGAACTGAGAATATAATCGCACTGCGTACTGCCTACTACGTACTGCGTAAACTCAAATCACCGTCCGTTGGCAATAAGCGAGTAGCGGGAGCTAGCGACGCAGTACGCAGCACGAAGTACGCAGTAGGAATGTCTATAGTCACATGAAAGTTATCATCCTCAGCAAAGCCTTTGTGGTGGGTGCCTACCAGCGCAAGCTGGAGGAACTGGCGCAGCTGCCGGGCGTGGAGCTGCTGGCGCTGGTGCCGCCGCGCTGGCGCGAGCCACGGGTGGGCACCCAGAAGCTGGAGCGGCGCTTCACTGCGGGCTACCGACTGCAAACGCTGCCAATTCTGCTCAACGGTCAGCACCACACCCACTTCTACCCCACCTTGGGGTGGATTATCGCTCGCGAGCGGCCCGACATTCTGCATGTGGACGAAGAAGCCTTTAACCTGGCCACTTTTCTGGCTGTGCGGGCCGGGGTGGCGACAGGCGCTCGCTGCTGCTTTTTCAACTGGGCCAACATGGATCGCTGGTACCCGCCGCCGTTTAACCTGTTTGAGCGCTACGTGTTTCGCCACGCCGCCCACGCCATCGCCGGAAACCGCGAAGCCGCCAGCATCATCCGCCGCCACGGCTACAGCGGCCCCCTTTCGGTGCTGCCCCAATTCGGCGTAGACCCAGAGCTTTTTTCCCCGCAGCAACACAGCGTGCAGGCTCCGGTCTCCGGTCTCCCGTCTTCGGTCAGGGTGGGTTACATCGGTCGCCTCGTGCCCGAAAAGGGTGTGCTAGGGCTAGTGGAAGCGCTGGCCGGGCTGCCCAACCATGTACAATTGCTGCTGGTGGGCGATGGGGAGCTTCGCCCTCTGATTGAGCGGCGGGCGGCAGCACTGGGCCTGAGCGGGCGGGTCGCAATCCGCCCGGCGGTGAGCAGCACGGCAGTGCCCCAGGTGCTGCACGAACTGGATGTGCTGGTGCTACCTTCGCGCACCATGCCAAACTGGAAGGAGCAGTTCGGGCGCATTCTGGTGGAAGCGATGAGCTGCGGCGTGCCAGTAGTTGGCTCCGCTTCCGGTGAGATTCCCAATGTCATCGGCGAGGGGGGCCTGGTGTTCCCCGAGGGCGATGTGGCGGCGCTGCGGGCAGCCCTGGCGCAGCTGCTGGCCGATGCGGGGCTACGGCGCGAGATTGGGCAGCGGGGGCGGGCACGGGTGCTGGCCAACTACACGCAGGCGGCCATCGCCAGGCAAACCTACGACATCTATATGCAAATGCTCAACGGTTCAACTATCCACAACATGCCCTGATTTTCCACAGCTTATGCACAAAAATCTTTCACAAAAGCGCAAAGGTACACAGGCACAAAGCCGCACAGATTCTGCGCTTGCGAGTCCGTGGCACCATCGGTATGCTAGAACGCTTTGCAGCTGGCCTCCCTCAAACCCACACATCGCTTTGTTGATCGTGGCCAGCATCGCTGTTCATGGCGTACATGGGAGAGCCACCCCGGCGGAGCGTCTCTCCCATGTGCATGAGTCAATGCCGATCTCCGTTCAATTACGCGACTATGCGCGCCGCTGGCTCGGCCTCTTCGCGAAGCAGCCTGGCGTAGCGGCTCACCTCCTGGCCCAGGTGCGCCAGCCGCCGGGCAATCTGCCCATCGTGCAGGCTGCCGTCACGGAAGGCGCTGCCGGGCACAGCCACAGTGGTGGGCACCACCAGCATGCGCAGCGCCCGCGCCACATAGTCCAGCGTATTGATGGTGTTGATGCCGCTGCCGCCGCCCGCCACGCTGATCAGCCCGGCGACTTTGCCCTGCACCACGTCGCGCCCGCCCAGGTGCAAAAAGTCAAGGGCGTTTTTCATGGCCCCACTGACCGTGCCGTGGTACACCGGCGAAGCCAGAATCAGCCCGTCGGCCCGCCCCACCGCCGCCAGAAACTCCCACACCTCCGGCGGGTAGCTCGCCGTGTCGTCCCGGTCATCGAACATGGGCAGACCGAGATCGCCCAAATTGAGCAACTCTGTGTTGGCACCGCTTGCGGCTGCGCCCTGCCATGCCGCCTCCGCTGCTTTCAAGGTATGTGAACCATTGCGCAAACTACCACTTAATACAAGAATATTGGTTTTCATGTTGTCTTTCTTAAACTTGTAAGAACCTACTCGTAACACATAATGCGTAATGCGTAATTTCATTGGCAAGGCAATGCGGTTTACGAATTACGTATTACGCAGTACTTATATACTCCCTGCGTTTACCCGCGCCCCACCGTCAGCCGCTCGTAGTTCAGGCGGAAGAGTGCTAGCACCGCTTGCACATCTTCCTCGCCGCGCATGTAGAAACTCACCCAACCTGTTTCGGGCAAGATATGGTGGGGCTGCGCTTTGCCCGCCGCCACCAGTTCATCACGCACACGGCGGGGAAAGGGCAAATCGGCCAGGTGGCTGCCATGCAGGTGACCAATCTCGTGGTGCTGCACCTGAAACTCAACCCCGCCGAAGCGATGAGGCTGGGCCGAGACCCCAGGCCAGCTGAGCAATTCGTTTTCTATCACGGTTGCAATTGTCATTGTTGTTCCTCCATTCAAAAGCGGAACCATTATTCCGCTTCACACCTAGTATGCGCCTGGTTTTGCCAAATGTCAAGCCCAGTTCGCAGTTTCCAGCTGGCAGCCTGCCCTGATGCCTTCGTTCTGGCTCAGGCCAGGGTTCAACAAGCGTATGCGCCGCGAAGGCGAAGGGTTGGCCGTTGTAGCATCGAAAAAACTGCCAACTGCCAGCTGCTATCTGCCAACAGGAGGGGGCTTGACAAAAAATGGTTTAGTGCTAAACTGTTGTACGTGAAGACAACAACGGCACAACCGAAAACGCTCCGGCAGCCCGCCGTGCTGGCCTGGCTGCGGCTCGCACGAATCTACCAGAAGGTGGATAGCGCCTCGGCCCAGCTCTTCCAGGGCCACGGACTCAACACGGCCCAGTTCGATGTGCTGGCCAGGGTGGGAGCGCAACCGGGGATGACCCAGCAGCAACTGGCCCAATCATTGCTGGTGACAAAGGGCAACATCTCGCAACTGCTCGACCGCATGGAGCAGCAGGGCCTGGTGGAGCGGCGGAGGAGCGGGCGGTGGCAACGCTGTTCGACTCACTTTCGCCGGAGGAACAGCGCCAGTTGCTGCACTTGCTGCGGGTGCTGGATCGGAGTCTGGAGTGACGGGAGACCGGAGACGGGAGACACTTCGATGCCTCAGGGCAGGCGGGAGACCGAAGACCGGAGACGGGAGACCGGAGACCGGAGACCGGAGACCGGAGCCGGAGTGACACGATGACACGATGACGCGCTGACGGAGTTTACGCATTACGCATTACGCATTATGCATTACGCATTACGTTTCACGTTTCACGTTTCACGTTTTACTCACTCTGTGTTCTCTGTGGCAAAAGTAAAAACTTAAGGAGAAAAACAATGGAAGCGAAGATGTTGGGCTTGCACCATGTAACGGCGATTGTGGACGACCCGCAGGTCAATGTTGATTTTTACACCAGTGTGCTGGGCCTGCGCATGATCAAGAAGACGGTGAACTTTGATGACCCGTCGGCCTACCATCTCTACTACGGCGATGAGACGGGCCGCCCTGGCACGGCGATTACCTTCTTCTTCTGGGAGGGTGCCCGCCGTGGCACCAACGGCACCGGCCAGACTAGCTCGACGGCCTATGCCGTGCCGGTGGGGGCACTGGGCTACTGGGCCGAACGGCTGAAGGAGTTTGACCTGCGCTTCAGCGATCCCCAGCCGCGCTTTGGCCAGCAGACGCTCTCGTTCTACGACCCGGCGGGCCTACTGATTGACCTGGTGGAGGTGCCGGGGGTGGAAACGCTGCCCGCCTGGACTCGCGGGCCGGTGCCGGTGGAGTTCGCCATCAGGGGCTTCGCCGGGGTGACGCTGACGCTGGCCCAGGCTGCCGCCACGGTTTCGCTGCTCACCGGCACCATGGGCTTCCGCGAAGTCGGCAGCGAGGGCAACCGCAGCCGCTACATGGTAGGCGAAGGTGTTGAGGCGGCCTTTCTCGACATCATCGCCCGGCCCGATGTGCCACGGGGCACTATCTCGGCTGGCTCGGTTCACCACGTGGCCTGGCGCGTGGCCGATGATGCCCAGCAGGAGGCATGGCTGAGCCTGCTGCGGCGGCGTGGCGTGCAGGTGACGCCAGTGCAGGATCGGCAGTACTTCCACTCGATCTACTTCCGGGAGCCGGGTGGCGTGCTGTTTGAGATTGCCACCGACCAGCCGGGCTTTCTGATTGACGAGCCGGTGGAGACGCTGGGCACTGAACTAAAGCTTCCGCCCTGGTTCGAAGCCCAGCGCGAGCAGATCGAGTCGCGGCTGACGCCGATCCGCGTGCCCGGCCAAATGTAGCTCTCGCAAAGCTCGCACGTAGCTCTCGCAAAGCCGCAAAGCTCGCAAAGGATCGAAAAAGTCCGTTTATTCGTGTTACTTTGCGTCCTTTGTGCCTTTGCGAGAGATAATCAAATACACAACGGTGCGAAGTTCACAAAGTTGCCTACTCAACACGCATCTGAAGCCCTTTGTGCCTTTGTGCCTTTGTGAGAAACCTTGAGAGGAAAAGATGACAACACAAACTTTGACCTTTACCCACCAGTTTGTTCCCGCCGAGCGGCCCGGCCTGCCGACGCTGCTGCTGCTGCATGGCACCGGCGGCAACGAGTACGATCTGCTTGACCTGGGGCGCATGCTGCTGCCGGGGGCGGCGCTGCTCAGCCCCCGGGGCAAGGTGCTGGAACATGGCATGCCACGTTTCTTCCGGCGGCTGGCCGAGGGCATGTTTGACGTGGAAGACCTGCGCTTTCGCACAGGCGAACTGGCCGATTTTGTGCCCGCCGCCGCCAGCGCCTACGACATCGACGCCGGAAACGTGATTGCGGTGGGATTCTCGAATGGGGCCAACATTGCTGCCAGCACCATGTTGCTGCGGCCTGGCACCCTGGCTGGGGCGGTGCTGTTCCACCCCATGGTGCCGCTGGAGCCGGAGCCGCTGCCCAACCTCAACGGCACGCCGGTGTTTATCGGCGCAGGCACTGCCGACCCGATTGTGCCTCGGCGCAACAGCGAGCGGCTAGCCCAACTCCTGCGTGAGTCCGGCGCTGCTGTGACGCTCTACTGGCAGCCCGGCGGCCATGGCCTGGGCCAGAGCGAAGCGCTGGCGGCACAGGAATGGCTAGGGAAGCTTTGACAAGCGGGAGTGCGGGAGTGCGGACTTCAGTCCGCGTATTGCCACGGACTGAAGTCCGCACTACGTTCCTACATATGTGAGAGGACAAAATGCGCGACGACGAACTGAGCCAGATTCTGCGCGAGGCCAAAACCATTGCGGTGGTGGGCCTGTCGCCCGACCAGGGCGCAGCGAGCTATGGCGTGGCGAAATATCTGCAACGGCAGGGCTACCGGATTGTGCCGGTGAACCCCAACGCCAGCGAGGTGCTGGGCGAGAAAGCCTACCCCGATTTGCTGTCCATTCCGTTCGAGGTTGATGTAGTGGACATCTTCCGCAGGCCGGAGAGCGTTGGGCCGCATGTGGAGGAGGCGATCCAGAAGGGCGTGAAGGCGGTCTGGATGCAGCTGGGCATTCGCAACGAGCAGGCCGCCGCCGCCGCCCGCAACGCTGGCCTCCCGGTGGTGATGGATCGCTGCATGAAGATTGAACACTACCGGCTGTTTGGCTAGCGTGGGGCGGCAAATAACGATTGAAAAACGGCAAGGGCGTGGTCGCTGACCCGCCCTTTTCGTTTACCATGTAACTTGTGGCATCCTGATGGAGTTTTACTTTTTAATCCGGACACGCGGTGCTACCCTGTCCACCGAATGAATTCGGCGTCTGGAAGCTGCAAACACGCTGATGAAGATTAAAAATTAAATTCGGTATAGCCCGC
>JALONX010000030.1 GCA_025454695.1 Chloroflexaceae bacterium | reverse complement strand
AACTACCATTCGCTGGCGGCGGGTTCGCAAGCTGAATTTCTATAGAACCGTTAGAGCTATTACAATCCGGTTGAATGCCATTAACAGCAGCAATCAGAGGGAAGTTGTAGGATAAAATAGTTACTGTTGTATCTGTTACACAACCATCTGAGTCTTCGGCAAAAATTTGATAAGTACCAGCCGTAAATCCTGCCACGGAATCTTGTGCAACAGGGAAAATTCCCTGACCATTGAATTCGATGGAATAAGTATACGGCTGATTTCCTCCGGCTACCTCGAACTCAATAACGCCATCATTGATGGTACACGAGGCATCCTCTACCTCGACCGAGGTGAATACAGGCGACTCAGGTTGTACGAGTGAAAAATTGGAAAAGGAATTACAATTCTGTTGATCGGTAACAGTGACTGTATACTCTCCCGCCACTAAGTTTTGAAAAAGTGGACTGGATTGGCTGGTTATACCGCCGTCCAAACTATATTGTAAGGCACCACCTCCCGAAGTTGTTGCTTGGATAAATACTTGTCCAAAAGTAGATGCACATGTCAGGTTGGTTACGTTCAACGCTGTGATCTGAGGTGCGCTAATTGCAGCCACTAGTGCTGTTGTATTGGTAATACAACCATTTGAGGTATTTTGAACGCTGATAGAATAAGGCCCTTCCGGAAGGTTCGAGAAGTTCGGGTTGTTACTATAAGTAGAACCAACTTGTTAGGACATATAAAATTATGATAAGCTTTTCTATGTCGATATGTTGATAGGAAAATCGCTAAATTTTCCTAATTGAAGTTGGCGAACCTGCCGCCGCTTCTTCCTCGAATGAGATTATTCAATCACTATCTCATTACTGTTCTGGTAGTTATATTGGTTCAGGTCAAAGGTGAACACTCTGGTTTCTGTTGTATGAATCGCTTAAGCAATTGGAGACCGCAATGTCGAACGACAATCAAGCATCGAATGAAGAAATAAAGCATTGTCGCCAATTAATTGATGCACGGGAGCGCCGAAAAAAAGTGCTGGAGCTTCAATTAGCGGAGAAAGGATCTGATGCGGAGCCACACATTGTCATGGAACTAGAAACTATTAGTTCTCAAATTGATGATTGCAGGAAAAAGATAGAGGAGATATCAACAAAGAAAAAGGATAAATTGACTAATAACGAACGTGAAGTTCCGCTCATACCCTCTGCACCACATATCTTTTATCGGGACGATCGAAAGGACAACGAAGCGGAGACAGAAAAGTTGATTAAGCTGGCACGACGGAAAATTATTGTTCAAAGTACGTCGCTCGATAAATTGCTCATTAGCGATACTCCTGAAGTGACATCGGCGATCCGTCTCGCGCTTGGGAAAGGATGTTCGTTTACCTTTATTTCGCCATCTCCAGAAAATCCGCTCTTGGAATACTTTGATAAGCTTTTAGGAGTCGATCAACAAAATGTAAGTCTGCGCCGGAGAGTCAAAAACTGTTTGGATGCCTATCAAAGCCGCCTCAATCAGTTCGGCATCTCTGCAGATCGATTCGTTATACGGCTCACCGATGGATTTATTCCACCCTATCGACTAATGCTCATCGATCCTGATTTGGCATATGCAAAGTGCCGAGTTGAGATGTTTCTCTACGGTGAGGTATCGACACTGCGACCTACATTCCTGATTAAGAAAAAGAACCACAAACAATTGTATCAAATCTATTACTCACAATATCAAAGACTCTTGGAGGAAACATATCCATTCTCGCTAGATTGATACGAACAAACATTAAAGTTTATTCCGATTTATGCTCTACTATAGCAGGCTTCAAGGGCTGCCAGGTGGGCGTGATGCGAGCACGGAAGTTATGGAGGGCACAGCCAATCTCCATCACAATATCGCGCACACCATCTTTGAAGAGACGACAGGGTTCTTTCAGCATGCGCAGGCGCTTGACACTGCTGTTGACGTGTTCGATTGGCACGCGGCGACTGGCCAGGACCTGATTGGCGGCCTTCTGCTCTTCGCTTCGTTCGCCACCACGCGGCTTGCGGGTCGGCGTTTGCACGTTCACTCCTTGGAGTGAAAAGCCAAGGAAGCCTACGTCTTGCAGCAGTTCACTCCCTGCAGGCAGCGGGTAGGGTGTCTCGTCGGCGATCCGCTTGTCGTGACGGCTTCCCCCACAGGTTTGGCTCAGAAACAGGATCTGAACGATGGCATTGATCAGCAAGACGTTCTTTAGCGTGTGGCGTTTTTTCTTGCCGCTAGAGCAGCTTTTCTGTGCTGTCGCATCTTGGGGGCGCGGGATGGGTCGCTCGGTACCATCGTGACAAAAAGGGGGGGCGTGGTTGCGGCTGAAGCCGCGCTGTCTGCGTGCGGGCCAGCCTGCTCAAAGGCCTGCTCCACCTGCGTACGAGCTACGCCAAGCCGTCGTGCCAGGTCGTCGAGGTTGCGCGAGGGAGTGTCGCCCAAGCGCGCAAAGGTCACCCGGAGTACGGGAAGCAAGGTATGGATCCACTGATTGGCTTTATTCTGCGGCATCCCGAAGAGCTGACCGTGAAAGACTTGCAAGGCGTTGTTCTTGAGGTAGCTCAAGATGAAGAGCAAGCGGTCTTCTGGCGTTGGCAAGGGACAGTTCTGGTAGGTACTGTAGGCGCGCTTCGCTCGTCGCTTGCCGTCCAAGCGCCACACGTCCATATGGGCCAAAAATGCCTGCTCGAAGGGTGGAACTAACTAGAGCCTGAAACTCTTCTTCCGTCAGACTCGTGAAGTTCAAGACCTTGTCCCCTCGTCCCTCAATCTCGCTGTACCGTAATCCTGCCATGGTCGGTGCCTCCTGTGCTCACCGACACTATACCACAAAGCGGAATAAACTCTATTGTCTAGCGAAAGAGCAGATAATCAGCGTAGTTGCTGGCAGCCCAACGCCTGCGCTTCACCTGCCGCCCAATCCACGTGGACAATGGCACGAATGCTCCGCAAAATCGGCCTGATCTTGCGCGCCAGAGGCGGTCAGGTGCAAGCGCTTGTTAGCCGCACCCGTACACTTTGCTTACAATGAGTGAGACGCTTTGGCTATGTTTGTTTTCGACCGAGAAAGAACTTGAGGATATAGTTCAAATTGATGCCCACTCCGCCAATATTTGGTTCCAGAATAAGCGCATCAACAACTGCTCCACGCTGTCCTCGCTTCATCTCTTGCGCAACCGCAAAATCCCGCAAAGCTTTCTGGTCTTTAATATCGCCGAAAATTTTATTGACAAGATTTACAACATCGGTTGATGTTGTGCAGGCTTTGCGTAACGGGATCAGAAGCATGCGGTCTTCGTACTCCCTGGTGGCTTTCCGGTCGCTCCAATCATATGTATGAAAATATCTAGGATGTCGTGTAGTAATCAGAATGGCTGGCAAGATTTCATCGCCAGACTGACCATTGACGTGATGCCACGAGAGAACTTCATCATCGAAATGGCTGCCGACTAATCCGCGGAGCACCACAGCATCGTGACGTGAGGCCATATCTGCCATATTGTGAAAGTTTTCTTGTAGCGCATTGGCTAGCGGTTCTTTCCAGCCGTAATCCAGCAGATAGATATAATAGCTCCGCTCCGCGTTAGTTGGTAACTCGCCCAATGTGTGGATCATTAGCCCCATATCAAGCTGCCTTTCAGATTGCTCTGTTCGAATGATATCGCGGTTGCCGTATATACGAAGTTGCTCCGGGTTTGGTTGCGGTGAAGATAAACTGTCATATAGTGCGGCACTGATGGGATTGCGGCCCAACGGCTTGCGCATTAGCCGCCGCCCCTGCGAGGATCACATCGATAGATCGGGAAAACATTCATCAAAATCGCTAACGTTAAAAACGCCCCAGCAGGGGCGGTCGGCTACATGCGCTTGTTAGCCCGCAACCAGCGTCGAGTTTGATAGTTAAGGGCTGTAAAGCACTCTTAGTCTTCCTTAGGTGATTCTTGAGAGTTCTGCAAGAATCCAAGATCGCTCAATTTTACCGTGATGTTGGAAGAGTTTGTGTCGAACCGTTCTACGAAAATATTGCCGGGTTTTATATCGTGGTGTGTAATATGATCGCGCAAGCGATGCTCATAATAATCGGTCATCTTGTACGCAATGCGGATGACACCGTTCTTGCTCTTTGTGTACTTCTCTATTTCTAAAAACCCTAGAAGACGAAGGTTTTCTAGTCGATAATAGATTTCCGACTTACTATACTGACCAAACTGTTTTTCGATAATTTCCTGTTTAATACTACGGCGTTTGCGGTTTAGTGCATGGCTTTCGAAAACTCTTAGGATTTCGATCTGCTCTAGGCTAAGTAAAGAGCGACGGAGCATTAAATCTAGTTTTAACTCTTCTGGGATTGGTGGTTCTGTCTGATTATGAGCAGGAGCCTTGCTCTTGGTAGTACTTCCTTCTAACAAGGAAATCTCCTCATCAATGAGCTTAATTCGTTGTGCAGTGGTTTCAATCTCAAGTGCTACTTGGGGCCTAGCTTGTAATCCCTCCACCGCTAATTGCTGCTCTAGCAGACTCCGTCTCTTGCGCATGATGCGTCGAATCTGTCTTAGCCCCTCAAGTTCCTCTGCGATGTCTTCAGCGGAATTGCCCATTGGTCACCTTTATATTCGGTATTGTGCATGGAGACGAGATTGTATGCCTACTCGAATTATAGCATAGTGCTCAGTCAGCAATCTGCATTAGCTCAAACAGTGCTCTTTCGGGTATTTCTTGCACACCAGATTGAACATCTGTTCTAGTATGGTCAATTGTAGCTGGAATAGCTATGAAAGGTTGCGGGCTAACATGCATTAGGCGGAACAATCCGCCTAACTCCTACCATCTGAGGCCGCGCCCGTATCCGTCTAATGCCGATTTGCACCGTATTTAGGCGGACGATGTGTCCGCCGAAAAAGTATAACACAGGCTCTGCTTACCTTCAATATCTCCTCAGGCACACCGCGTCAAGCAGGTGTGCCTAGCAGGCCGCAATGCTGCACGCAGCGTTAGACGGGGGCGTGCGAACCGCATGCCCCGTGCCCTTCGCACCAATCGCTGCGGGGCGCGGAACGAGGATCGCTGCCAAAGCGGCATCATCGTTTTCGGGTGGTGGCGCAACGCTGGCACACATATCGTGATTGCTGTCTTCTGGTTCATGCGTTGGAGCAATGCAACATGGAAGACCATTGCGCCAGACCTGCACTGGCTCACGCCGCACCCTGGCTCGCCAACCAGCCCTCCAAATCAGCAGCAGTCGTAAAGTAGCGCCTAGTACATGCGCACTCGGAGTATAGCGTATCTGTTCTATATCCGCAAGCGTGTGAAATGTGCGGCACCTTCACCGTAACATTTAACGAATGTGACGAGCCACGTTCAGGGGCGCGAGCAACGCAGGTGGGAACGCCCGAGCGCTTGTGTGATAGTCGCCAGGCCGCAGGCGGCATTGCACATAGGTTCAGACATGGTGCGGGTTTCGAGCAGCGATCCAACCCTTCGCTCCCGTTCCCGCACCGCGCAGCAGCGCTCGAATCTCCACCATCCCTGACCGCTCAGGGCCGGGTGATGGGCGTGCCAAGCACAGGCGAGGGCAGCGGCGAGGGCAGCGGTCGGGGTGCAGCGGGGGCCGCTGGCGGGCGGGTGGCGGTGGGTGTGGTGGCCGGGGGCGCTGGTGGCACCAGGCATTGGAAGGTGGCCAGGTTGCTCCCGCCGCCCGTTCGCACGTTGATGTCTACAAAGCCGGTTGGCTCAGCGGCGGGCAGGTTTAGAATCAGCGTAAACTGGCCGTCCTGGTCGGCCACAGTGCTGGCAGAAATCTGCTGGCGCACAAACAGCACAATCACCTCGCCCGGCCCGGCCCGCCCGGTGATGGGGTAGGGCACGCTCCGCTCGCAGGCCCGCACCACCGGTGTGGCGGTGGGCGGGGGCGTGGCGCTGGGCTGCGGGGTTGCGGCAACCTGTGTGACCACAACTACTGTACTCACCAGCGAGACTTGCGTCACCGGCGGCGGTGGCAACGTTGGCGTCGGCGTCGCCGTCACCACGTCAATCAGAAAAGCCTGTTCGGTGGGCACGCCAAACCAGTTGCTGGCGATCAGCCGCACGCGCAGTTTGCCATCTTCTAGCTTGCCCAACGATTGGGTGGTGAACGAAAAGCCCGTGCCTTGCGCCTGGCTCGCCTCGCCCGCTGCCCCGGCTGGCCCGGTGGGAACAGGCGTCTGGGTGATGATAGGAATGGGTGTGCCGCCGACTTCGGCAATCATTGTTGGCGCATTCTGGGCCTGCCAGCTGAGGCTGTAGCGGTCGCCCAACACCACCGCCGGGGGCAGACTCACGTCTGCAATGCGCGGGATGCTGCTGAACCAGAACCAGATGCCCGCCAGCAGCAAACACGCCAGCGCCACCCAGACCAGCCACCAGGGGACGAGGGGCAGTTGTTCAAAATCGGCGTTAAGGGTCTGTACCTCGCTGCGCCCGGCTGCCTCGGCCTGCACCTGAAACGCTCGCCGCTGGGGCTGGCCAAACCAGAGCAACCGCTGGGGGCGCACCGTCAGCTGGGTAGGCTGCTGCTCGCCGGGCTGCACCGTAATCGCCTTGCGGGCCTCGGGAAAGGCCAGTTTCAGGGCTTCTTCGCCGTCGCTGGCCTTCAGCGTGTAGCTGGCGGGGGTGTTGCCCCGGTTCACCAACGTGACGGGGGTACGTACCCGGCGCACGCCCGTGCCCCGCAGGCGCAGGCGGCGCATGTCCAGTTCATCGCTGGCAAAAGGCTGCACCGTCCAGGTGGTGGCTTCTTCGCTGATGTCGTCGGGGTTGCGGCGCGAGGTCGTGATGACGCGCACCGGGTAGTCGCCTGCGCGGCTTTCGGGCACGCGGGGAATTTCCACACTCAAGGTCACCTGGCGGGCGTCGCCGGGGTTGATCTGGGGCGGGCGGGCGGGCGACAGCACAATGTTGGCCGTTTTCGGTGCGCCTTCTACGCTGAGCCGGTAGTGATCGGTTTGCACCCCCGTGTTGGTGAGCGTGACGCGATACATCGCCACGCGCCCCGGTGCCAGCACCAGGTTCGGCTCTTCCGGCAGGGTGATGTTGCACGAAGCTGGTGTCGCCAGCGGCACCGCTTCCTCGGCGGGCGGCAGGGCAGGCGCAAGCGCCACCGGCGTTGCTTCAGCACTGGCTGGCACTTCGGCTGGTGCTGGTGCTGCCGGGGCTGCCGCTGCCGGGGCTGCCGGGGCGGGCAGCTCCAGCCGCAGCCAGTAGGGGCCAATGCGCAGCATGGTGCCCACCACCCATGTGCGGGGCTGGCCAGGAGTGAGCGGTTGGCCTTCCAGCAGGGTCTGGTTGTTCTCCTCCAACAACGTTATATTAACTCGATTACCCAACCAGTCAATCTGCAACTGATGCTCGTGTACCTGCTCGGAAGGCAGAATAACATCGTTAGCAACGTTGCGCCCCACCGTGAGTCCATCTCCGGTAAGGTGGTAGGGTTCTTCCAGCACCTGCTCTTGCTGGTTCAGCTTGTAGATGCGCGGAAACACCAGCACCCGTTCGGCATCAACGGCAGAAACAGGTGCGGCAACGGGCAGTGGCGGCGGCGCAAAGCTGGTTTTCAGCAGCAGCGCCCGCAAGGCCGAAGAGACCTCCGCAACGCTGCCGGGTCGGCGGGCCGGGGCCTTTTGCAAACAGGCCAGAATCAGCGCTTCCAGCTCTGCGGGTAGCTCCGGGCGCAAGCTGCGCGGCGGGGGCGGCTCATCGTAGAGCTGCTTTTTGTAGGCGGTGTCGAAGGTGCGCGCCTCAAACGGCAGATAGCCGGTGGCGACTTCATACAGCAGCACCCCCAAACTATAGAGGTCGCTGCGCATGTCAGGCCCGTCGCCCTGAAACCATTCGGGCGCGGCATAGGCCAGCGTGTCCACCGCCAGGGTGTCGGCGGCTTCCACCACCTCTTCCGCCATGCGGAAGATGCCTACATCGCTGAGCAACGCGCTGTAGGAGAAGTCGGAGCCGCTGGCGGGGCGGCTGAGCAACACATTCTGGGGCTTGAGGTTGCCGTGGCTCAGCCCCTGCACATGCAGCAGGGCCAGTGTGTCGGCGGCCTGGCGAACCAGATCCAGCATCTGGCCCAGCGGCCAGGCTTCCGCTGCCCGGGCACGCCGCTGCATCAGGCTGCGCAACGAGCCTTCGGCCATGTACTCCATCACCGCAAAGGCCTGTTCGGCCTCGGCCACCACCCGGTAGAGCGGCACCACGCCCGCCAGACGCACGCGCTCCAGGTTCGCAGCAGCCTGTTCCAGCCGAATACGAAACAGGGGATTACTGACGACACGGGCGTGAAACAGTTTGAGCGCCGCTGGCTGGCTGCCCTGGCTTTCGCGGGCGCGAAAAACTTGCCCGAGGTCGCCGCCGCCGAGCAGCGAGTCGAGCTGAAAGCCCTGGATTGTGGGTGAAACCGCTGTGGTCATAAAGCAGCTACCCGGCAGCTACGCGCTTGTGCATAAACATGTATACAACGCCACCTTCTCGTTCTGGTTACGGCAGCGGCGGGTTGTTGACCTGTACCAGCACCTGCGTGCTATCCACCGAGCCAACGTCGTTTGTAATGCGCACCCAGTAACGGAAAACCAGGGTGTTTCCCGGCGACACCGTTGGTTGTTGCACGAGTGTCGGGCTGTTGCTATTTGCAATCGGGAAAGAGAAGCCACTAAATGGAAAGATAATGAACCATTGATAGGTCAGGTTGGTGCCGATTGCGCCGACGCTGAGCGTCGTAGTATCGCCAGAATTGATCGCCGCTGGATTTGCCACCGGTTGGGTGGTAATGGTGGGTTGCAGTTGCACATTGGTGGTCACTTCAACCGGCAGCAGCGGCGATGGATCGCTCGTGTCGGTGCTGAGCGTGGTGCGATTGGTGATGGTAATGCCCGCCGCGTCAACCGTAGTCGGGGTGCGTACCTGGATGCTCAAAAAGGTAACTGCGCCCCGAGCCAGTTCACCCCGATTGCAGGAAATAATGCCGCCGCTTTCGGTGCAGCCCCAGCCACCGCCCGCTGGCATGGTCGCCAGGGTCACATTAGACGGCAAGGTGTTGACGAGGCGCAGGTTGGTTGCCGGGCTTGGCCCGTTGTTCTGAATACGAATGGTGTAGAACAGATCGCTGTTGTTAGCTATCGGGTCGGTGCTGTCGGTCACACTCAGCACCAGGTCGGCCTGGGCATCCACAATCGTCTGGAGGGTCGCGTTGTTGTTGGCCGGGTTCAGTTCCAGGGCCGCCGAGGTGGCGCTCACCGAGCTGTTCAGGGTAGCGCCATCCAGCGGCGCACGCACATTCACCGCCACGTCGTAGGTAGTACCTGGATCGAGTCTGCTGCGGCGACATGTGACCTGCCCACCGCTACGGGTGCATTCTGGTGCGCCGGGCGTTGAGCTAATAAAGGTGACGCCGAGAAGGCCTGTGGGGAGCGCTATGGTCACATCCACGTTGTCCGCCGGGCTGGGGCCGTTGTTTGTTACCCGAGCGCGGTAGACAAAGGTCTGGTCGGCAAACACCCGGTCGGGTTCGGAGCTGTAGCTTACGGCCAACTCAGCGGCGGGCACCAGTTGCAGCGTCGCCGTAGACGAGTTGTTGGTGGTGTTGGGGTCAATGGTGGTGCCGGTCACACTGGCGTCGGCGCTGATGCGCCCACCAGCTGGAATGGTGAGCGGCGCATTCGCCCGCAGCTGAATCAGCGAGGTCTGCGCCAGAATGAGATTGGGGCGCGAACAACTCACCGAGCGCCCGGCGACCGAACAGTTCCAACCCACGTTGCTCAAGAGCGTGATGTTGGTCACTCCATCGGGCAGCGTGATAGCCGTGTTCACCAGGGTGGCCGGGTCGGGGCCGCTATTGCCAATGCTGAGGGTATAGGTCAGCGGCTGGCCTGCCCCCACCGTGGCCGGTTCCCCGGTGATAGACACGCTCAAGTCAGCTGAGATGGAGACGTTGGTGGTGACCACGGCCAGATTGTTGGTACGATCCGGGTCATTGGTGGCTGAGTCAACCGCCACGTTGTTGACAATCGTGCCACTGCTGGTTTGCACCATCACCGCCAGGGTGAGGGTGGCCGTTGTGCGGGGCGGCAGGCTCTCATCGGTGCAAACCACCTCGTTTGCGCCCGAAAGACTACATTCCCAGCCATTGTTCTGCGTCAAGCTGGCAACCCGTAAATCCACCCCCACTGGCAGCCGGTCGGTGACGCGCACGCTGCTCGCCGCATCGGAACCACGGTTCTCCACCTGGATGGTGTAGGTCAACACGCTGCCCGCCAGCACCGGGTTAGCGCTGCCCGCCACCGTCACCCGCAGGTCGGCCTGGGGCACACGGGTCGGCGTGGGGGTAAGCGTGGGCGACGGCGTAATCGTTGGCGTGTTGGTACTGGTCAAGGTCGGCGTCACTGGCGTGGGCGTGACCGTGGGCGTGCTGGTATTGGTAGGCGTGTTGGTGTTGGTGGGCGTGTTGGTCAAGGTCGGCGTGGGCGGTGTGGTGCCGCTGGGCACCGGCGTTGGGGTGCTAGTGCGCGACAGAAAGCCCACCGTGGCTTGCAGGGCGGCATTGGTCTGGGCCGCCGGGGCCGCCTGGCTGGTTGCGCCCGCAGCAGCCTGGTTCGTCGCGGCAACATTGGCAGCCACCTGCTGGGCCGAACCGGCCTGCTGGGTCACCTGGCCCGCCTGCTGCGAGGCCTGCTGGGCCATTTCGCCCATGGCCTGCTGCACGGCGGCCTGGGCTGCCTGCGCCGCCGATTGGGCCGCCGCCTGGGCCGCAGCGGCCTGGGCCGCTTGCACCGCGGCGGTGCCGCCCACCTGGGCTGTGCCGAACTGGGCGGCAAAGGCGGCGGCAGTCTGGGTTGCCTGGGTAATGGCGGCAATGTCGGGCGTGGCGGCAGGCGGACTAAACGCCGCTGGCAACGCCGCCGTGGGCGTGGTCTGGGTCGGTGTTGCCGTGGCTGGCGTCTCACCAACCGGCACAGCAAACGTTGGCACCTCGGTGGCAGCCAGGGCCGTATTCCCACGCGGGTTAAACAACTCCAGCCCCAGCAACTGCCCCAGAAAGAAGGCCGCCAGCAGCACTGCGGCAATCACGGGAATCCACCAGAGCGGCAGGCGGCGGCGTTGCACCAGGTGCATGGTGCGGATTTGTGGCTCCGCCCCGGTGGTGTTCACTTCGACACCAAAGGTATAGGACTGCTCCCGACGCGAGGCCCGCTCGCGGGGCTGCACGGTCAGTTGCAGCGGCAGCTCCTGCCCCGGCTCCACAATCGCACTGCTGCGCGACAGGCGGTAGCTCAAGGCCGGTTCATCATAGCCAGCCCGCAGCTGGTAGCTGGCGGTGGCGTTGCCGCTGTTGCGCAACAGCACCCGGAAGCTGGTTTCTTGCTGGTTCACCACCGTCGCTCGGGCCGGGACGACCTCCAGGCTGTAGTCGCTAAACGCTGCCACCTCCCAGCGGGCGGCGCGGCTGGCGCTGCCTCGGGCCGAAAGGGCCTGTAGCTGCACCGGGTACTCACCGGCCCGGCCACTGCTGTTGCGCGGCACCTGCACCGTCAGCGTCACAGCGGCGGGCAGGTTGGGGCTGACGCGCAGCTGCGGCGGCGAAAACGTCACCCACTCGGCGGGCACGCCTTCCACCGCCATGCGCACATCTTCAACGCTGGTGCCCCGGTTCAGCAGGGTCAGGCGGGTGCTGGTGGGCTGGCCCGGCGTGAGTTCCAGCACCTCACGGCCCGGCTCTAGCCGTAGTTCAATCAGACTCGTGCTGGGCATGGAAGTGCCAGGTGCGGCAGGGGCGGCAGCAGGGGCAGCGGCAACCTGGCGGCTCAGGCGCAGCCGATGAGAACCGATCTCAAGCCCCGCACCCCAGTCCCAGGGTTGGGCCACGTTGGGCGGCAAGGGCACGCCGTTCAAGCGGGTGCCGCTGCGGGTGCCAAGGTCAGTCACGGTCGCCCGGCTGCCGTCCCAGCCAATCTGCAGGTGGAAGCGGGCCACCTCCTCGCCGGGCAGTTCTATGCCATTCCCGGCAGCCCGGCCCACCGTCACACCGCCTGCGCCGAGCGGCAGGGTGCGCAGCTGGCCTTCGGCGTCCAGCCATTCCACGGTCGGCACGCCATTGCTGGCCGATTCGTGGCCGTTCACACCAGGCTGATAGGCTTCCATACTCGTCACAACTGCGTCTCCAACATATAGCCAACATGGGCCGGTTTATGCAACTGAACCAGCTCCTCCACCATGTCGCGCTCGGCAGCCCGCTCCGGCGGCAGGGCCACCCGCACGCGGATCACAAACGGCTGCTCCGGCACATCGGTCACTTCGGTCGCACAACCGGTACACACCTCAATCATACGGGCCAGGCCGTGGCGGGTGCCGCGCCAGCGATACAAATCCATCGCTTCTGCCAGCAGCGTGCGCAGCCGCTCCTCTGGCCAGTGTTCATCTACCTGAAGGCCAAGCCAACTCGCCAGCCAGGCCAGCATGCGCCGGGGGCAGGTGCGCGGGTCAAAATACATGGCAATGGCGTCCTGGCGCTGCTCCAACGGTTCCCAGATGGCCTCAAACATCTGGAGGTAGCGCGACAGAAAATCGCCGTCGTGAAAAATAATTGGCAGAAAGGGCATGTAGGCGCTGGGCTGGCCCATGGGCGGCAACGGCACCGGGTAGCTCGGGCGCGGCGGGCGGGCCGGAACTGGCAACGTAGCAACCGTGGCGGCTACTACGGCGGCAACCAGGCCCTGGCCCTCCAGCGGCTCTTCAGCTTCGGCAGCGTAACCCGACTCATAGCGCACCAGAAACGGCCCAATCTGAAAGGTCGCTCCGTCATTGAGCCGCATCGGGCGATTGGCCAGCAGGCGCTCGCCGCCAACAAACGTACCGCTGCCGCTTGCCAGGTCGGTCAGTAGGGCACCGGCTTCATCCAGGCGCAGCTCCGCATGATAGCGGGCCACGGCGGGGTGGGCCAGCACCAGCCCGTTGTCGGGCAGCCGCCCAATCCGCACCAGGCCCACCTCAAGCGCCAGGGTGTTGACCGCCTCGCCCTCAAGCTGAACTATCAGCCTTGCACTAGCAGTTGTTCCGTTTGCCATCGTTGTTGCTACATGTCAAATATCAAATTGGGATAGTACAGGGTGCAAATTGTCACCCTGAGCGCAGCGAAGGGTCTTTGCGTTATCATGAACAAGATTCTTCGCTCCGCTCAGAATGACAAATGATCACAATCACGCTAGATTTGAAATGAATAATGCTTATCGGCCACTGATAGTGTGTCCACCAATCGCCAATCGCCAATCGTCAATCGCCAATCGTCAATCGTCAATCGCCAATCGCCAATCGCCAATCGCCAATCGCCAATCGCCAATCGCCAATCGTCAATCCAAAATAGCTTTCCCTACACCACCGTCACCTGGTGTGTGGCCGAGCAGACCACGCCACCATTGCGAATGGCCAGGCGCGGCTGGTTCAGCGGCGTGCGGCTGTTGCGCTCCACGTCCACCAGTGTCACCTGCACATCCTCCACAAACTCCACCCCCGGCACCCGTTGCAGCAGGCTATAGATTTCCGACACATGCAGATCGCGCCCAAAGGGCCAGCCATCCCGGCCAGGGCCGCCCGTGTAGGGGTTGAGGTAGGCGTAAAGCGCCGCTTCGGCCCGCTGGCGCACCTCGTCACGCATGGTTGGCGCGGCCCGTTGTGGCAGGCGCAGCCGTGTTTGCACCGCAATCGAAACAAACTCCGGCCCCCGCACCTCGGGCCGAATGCCCACCAGGCAGCGGTTGCTCAAGTCGCTTTCCACCGCCATCTTCAGTTCTGCCGAAAGCTGCATCTGTTCCAACGGAATTGAACCTACTACGGCATCCAGGCGTGGCAGCACCACCACCGTCACCCGGCCCGGCGGTGGGGCACTGCCGTTGTCGGGCTGGGCAGCGGGAGCCAGGCAGCAGGCCCGCGCCACGTCGGTCAACTGGGTTGCCAGGTATTCAAAATCATCAGCGGTGACGGCCCGGTTGCGGGTGCGCAGGTAACGCGGCACCTTCAGGCGGGCATCCTCCAGGCTCTGGGCATCGCGCCCGCCTTCGGCAACAGCCCGGTTCACCACCTGGGCCACATAGGGGATGGAGGTTTTTAAGACGCTGATTGCACCTCTGGGCAGGTTGCCCTGCACGCCGCCGCCATGCTGGTAGCGCGAAAAACGCAGCAGGCTGTCGCGGGGCGGCACGGCCCCAAAATGCCACACGCTGCCATCTGGTTGCAGCAGCATCGGCCCAAGCGTCAGCGTACCATCAAGGTTGTCGAGCGTGTAGTGCGGGTCGTCCCGGCCTGAGTCGCCAAAATCGGCCACCTCGCTCCAGCGCTCCGTCACCCCGTCGCCCCGTTCCACCAGCAGGTAGTCCCGCTCCGGGTCGCGAGAAAGCAGCGGCGTGGACAGCAGCTGAAAGCGCTGGCCGGGGCTGCCACTGCTGCGGCCAAGCACTTCGTTCATCACGCTGGTGGCGTGGCGGCTCACCACCGTGCCGCCACGGGCCTCTGCCCTGATCCACTCCAGATCGGGCGAGACACGGTAGGAGTTGTCCGGGTCATTCTGGGCCTCGGTCAGGCGGCAGCGCAGCCAGAAGCCCGCCGTGCCGTTGAGTTCGGTCTGCACCATGTGGGGCAGGTGCAGAATAACACTGCCAGATTTGTTAAAGCCGCCGGTTTCGTCCAGTTCCACCTCACAGGTGGCCCAGGGCGACGGCCCACCCTGAAACACCTGCCACTCGATGGGCGGGTTGCTGAGCCGCACACCAGCGCCACCGGCCTCCTCGCAGCGTAGCACCAGGGCCAGCACATGCTGGCTGTGGTCGGCTTCAAAGGCAATGTAAAAGCCATCGCCCACGGCTGGCGCAGGCGAAAAGACGGGAATGCGCGGGAGCGACAGGCCAAGCTGAGCCAGGTTGTGGGGCACCCAGCGGTTGGCGGCGCTCCGGGTAAACACCGCCTTGATGTTGGGGGGCCGAATGGCGAGCGCGGTCTCCGTGGTGAAAATTAGCGAGGGACTCGTTTCCGTGCGAATGGTCGCCACCTCGGTGTCTGCCGGAATCACGATCTCGGCAGGCTGGGGCGACGAGAGATAGAATGTGACCGGGGCCCGGGCCGCTCGTGGCCCTTCGAGCTGCACGCCCAGCAACTCCAGAAACTTGATCTGCATCTTCTCGGGCACCTGGTTCACCCGATAGAGCAGCATCTCAGTCATCCAGGCAAACAGCTCAATCAGGGCCACGCCGGGATCGCTGACATTATGGTCAGTCCATTCTGGACAATAGGTTGGAATCAGCCGTTTCGCCTGGTCAACAATGTCCTGAAAACGGCGGTCATCAAGCTGTGGTGTTGGCAGCGGCATAGTTTTTCGTACAGATGTAGGGTGGGAACTGGACTCGTGAAACGTGAGACGTGAAACGTGCTGCGTACTCAAAGGCTGAAGGTTAAAGGCTGAAGGCTAAAGGCTGCGAAATCGATCACCTTGTCACCTTGTCACCTTGTCTTCGGTCTCCGGTCTCCGGTCACTCGTCACTACTCTTCCCCCGGAATGCGATAGAACGGAAATACCAGCGCACGCCGGTCGTGCGTCGCTTTTATCATGTAATCCACCACGATCCGCAGGCACTCGGGCTGCTCCGGGTCGGGGTTCGCGCTGACCTTCAGCACCTCGATGCGTGGCTCCCACATGGCCAGGGCTTCGCGCACGTAGTATTCGGCCAACCCGGCGGTGGTGGCGTCGTTGGGCGCAAAAATCAGGTCGTGTACCTGGCAACCAAACTCCGGGCGCATCACCCGCTGGCCCTTGGGCGTGAGCAAAATCATCAAGATGGCCTCTTCGATGTCCCGTTCGCGGCGGGCCAGGGCAATGCGCCCCCGTGCGTCTACCCCCACCGGAAAGGCCCAGCCGCTGCCGATAAAGTCAGTCATTGTTTCATCCTTACAAAACCCTGGAAGCCGTCTGAAACGGTCGTTTCTAACACTCACGCAAAGCCTGTCCTTAGCGAGCAAAGCGCCGCAAAGGTGGTACAGCCGCATGTTTATCTGCAATCCTTTGTGCCTTTGTGCCTTTGTGTGAGGCTTTTCAGACAGCCTCCTATCCACCGATCAGCACGGTGGGGCAGCCAGCCACAATCACCCCGCCATGGGCGGTGCTGTCGCCCATGCGGGCTGCGGGCCGACCGCCAATGAGCACCGTGGCGCTGCCCCGGATAATCGTGTCGGGCGGGCCGGTGCATGTGGCCATGTCGCCAACCACCGCCGCCGGAAGGCCGCCAATCAGCACGGTGGGTGCGCCGGGCGGCAGAATTGGCCCGCCCACATGGGGCACCACTCCATTCACCATCGGGCAGGTATGCATATCGGTAATGCGGGCTGCTGGTGGCATAACATCCCCTGATCAAGTTACGAGTTGCGAATGACGAGTTACGAGTAAATAGCACCAGAAACGTAAAACGTGAACCCTGAACCAGTAACCGTGTCAAATTACGTAGTACGCAGTACGCCCATCGCTCCTAGTTGATCTTCACCAGCGTGCCTTGCAGGTTCAGGATGGCACTTGATTTCACATCCATGGGTGCGTTAGAGCTGATGGCCATGGTGGCGTTGGCTTTAATCTCCATGGTGGCGTTGGCATTCAGGGCCATGGTGGTGTTGGATTTCACCTCAACCCCAGTCTGGCCTTCAATGCTCACCTTTCCATTGGCCTTGATGTTCAGGTCGCCGCCGCTTTCGATAGCCAGCAGGCGGCCCTGGTCATCCAGCTTCACACTATGGTTATCGGTTTTGATCAGCACCCCTTTATCGGTATCACTTATCTTGACGATGCGCCCGGCTTTGGTTTTGAGATGCACAAAACCGTCACCGCCAGCGGCGTTTTCACCCATCACCAGTTCGTGCCCCACTCGCGAGGAAATCAGCCGCTGCTGCACATTGCCGCCCCCGTCAACTGCATTACTCCCGGCGGCGGGAGGCTTGTCCTTGCCGTTCCAGAGGCCACCCAGCACATAGGGCGTGTTAGGCGAGTCCTGTTCAAAGCCCACCAGCACTTCATCATTGACTTCTGGAATAAATAATACGCCACGCCCATTACCAGCGCCGACGCTGACCACCCGCGCCCAGTGGCTGGCGTGTTCGGTGGTCAGCCAGGGGAATTTGACCTTCACCCGCCCCAGCTTGTCCGGGTCTTTGTTGTCGGTCACGATGCCAATCACCAGGC
>JALONX010000542.1 GCA_025454695.1 Chloroflexaceae bacterium | reverse complement strand
TGGACCGCGCTGGGGTGGCTTCCATAATGGCCTTGATATTGCCAACCGGGCATGGACACCGATTATGGCTGCCCGTGCCGGTACGGTGGTTCAGTCGGGCTGGTGCAGTGGCTACGGCTACTGTGTCAAGATTAACCACGGCGGCGGTGTGCAGACGGTCTACGGGCACCTGATTGACCAGCCTGTGGTGCGGGTGGGTGAAGAGGTGGCGGCCCGGCAGTTGATTGCCTACATGGGCAGCACGTTTGACCGGCGGGGCGGTGGTTTTTCCACCGGTGTTCACCTGCACTTTGAGGTGCGAGTGAATGGCCGGGCGGTGAACCCGTTGCCGTTCTTGCCATAGTTCCACATCAGCGATGGTTGAGGCGGGTAGAACAACGTGTTCTACCCGCTTTTGTTTTGTGGGGTTGTCGCTGCTGGTCAAGGCCCTGCCGTCGTGCTACAATGAGTTGAGACAATGTTGAACAATGGCTGTATGGGGCGTGCAACACGTGGTGGCGTGGCGCGTGTTGTGGTGTCTGGCGAGCGCATTCATGGGTAGGGCGAACGATTTTATGCATGTTGTAGCAGTGGCGAACCAGAAAGGCGGCGTGGGCAAAACCACCACGGCGGTGAATGTGGCTGGCGAGTTGGCCCGGCGGGGCCAGCGGGTGCTACTGGTGGATTGCGACCCACAGGGGAATGCCACCACGAGCCTGGGTATTAGCAAAACCAGCTTGCGCACCACCACCTACGATCTGTTGATGGGTGGGGCCTCGCTAGAGCAGAGTGTGCATGCCACCGGGCGCGAGCGCTATGACCTTATTCCTGCCGATGAAGACCTGGCTGGCGCGGCGGTAGAGTTGATCCAGGCTTCTGAGCGCGAATGGCGATTGTCTACCGCGCTGGCCCAGGGCCAGGACAGGTATGATTGGGTGCTGCTTGATTGCCCGCCCTCGCTGGGGCTGCTCACGGTGAACGCGCTGTGTGCGGCGCAGGGCGTCCTCATCCCTTTGCAGTGTGAATATCTGGCCCTTGAAGGGCTGGCCCAGCTAAAGGGCACGCTGGAACGGGTGCGCGATGCGCTCAACCGCCGATTGCGTATCTCTGGCGTGGTGATGACTATGTACGATGGGCGCACCAACCTGGCCCAGCAGGTGGTGGAAGAAGTGCAGCGCCACTTTCCACAGCTGATTTGCCGCACGCTTATTCCGCGCAGCATTCGGGTGAGTGAAGCGCCAAGCCACGGCCAATTGATTGCTGAGTATGATCCCCAAAGTCGCAGCGCCGCTTCCTATGCGGCATTAACGGATGAATTGATTCAGCGTGAGGCGAAGTACGTATGAAAAAGCGGGGCCTGGGGAGCGGCCTTGATGCTCTCATTCCTGGTGTGGCCCCGGCAGCCCAGGCGCTGCGTGAGGTGGAGACGCAGTCCATTCGGGCCAACCGCAGCCAGCCACGGACACACTTCGATCCGCAGGCGCTGGATGAGTTGGCCTCCTCCATCCGTGAACATGGGTTGATCCAGCCATTAATTGTGGCCGAGTTGCCTGATGGCGGCTACGAGCTGATTGCCGGTGAACGACGCTGGCGGGCGGCTCAGCAGGCCGGGGTGGCGCGGGTGCCAGTGGTTGTGAAGACGGCCACGCCGCAGCAGTTGCTAGAGCTAGCCCTGGTTGAGAATATCCAACGGGCCGACTTAAACCCGCTGGAAGAGGGCATTGCCTACCAGACGCTCAAGGATGACTTTGGCCTGACCGATGAAGCTATCGCCCGGCGGGTGAGCAAAAATCGGGTGTCGGTGGTGAACACCCGGCGCTTGATCAAGCTTATTCCCCCGGCTCAGCAAGCCCTGCTAGAAGGCACTATATCAGCAGGCCACGGGCGAGCCTTGTTGCGGCTAGAACAGCCTGACCAGCAAGGGGCGGCGTTGACGCTGCTGCTCAACCGTGATTTGAGTGTGCGCGAGTTGGAACGGCTGACCGAGTTGGCGGTGAAGCCACAGCTTGGGGCGACCACGCGACAGGCACTGCTGGCGGGAACCATTGTGTCGGCCCAGGCCGAGGCGCTGCAACGGCTTGAAGACCATGCGCAGCAAGCGCGGGTGCTTGACACGGTGCTGGCCGAAGGCTTGCAGGCCCGTGAAACGGAGCGGCTGTGTGAGGCACTGGTTGAGGGTGTTGCGCTTGATGCGGCCCTGGCTCACCTGCGGCGTGCCAATGGGCGCGGCGCTGAACCAACGCTTCAGCGCCCGCCGTCGTCTTCTGCGCCCCGTGAGTCTGCCGATGCACGGCCCGCTGCACGTGCGCTTTCACCTGAAGACGCGGAAGTGCAACGGCTGTTTGAGGAAGCGCTGGCGACGCCGGTGCAGCTCAGCCGCAGCGGCGGCAGCATCCGCCTGACCATCACTGTATTTACCGACGAGCAACTTCAGGGGTTGTATGACCTGTTGAGTGGTGGGTGAGGCTGGAGATTGGTAATTAGCGACCAGCGGTTGACTCTCGAAGCGACGTTGGCATTACGTAACACGCAGTTCATACCTCGTATCTCGTAACTCGCAACTCGTCATTCATAAATCGCCATGGCGTTTGTTGTTGCATTTGGAAACCCGGTATATGACGACATTACCACGCCGCTCGTTTCCACGGGCGGGCGGGTGTTGTCGGGCTGCTCAACCAATGGCTGCCTGATGCTCGGCCACCTGGGGCACCGCACGGCGCTGGTGGGGCGCATCGGCAACGATTTCGAGCAGCGCTTTCTCTCAGACCTGAGTCACTACGGCATTGAGGCGTATGTCGAGCGTGCCGAACAGAGTGGCGGCTTTCGCCTGGTATACGATGCCCGTGGCGACCGCACGCTGGAGGTGCTGGGCCACGCGGGTGAAATTCAGCATGTGCCTGCTGCCTGTGCCGATGCTGATGCGATTATCGTCGGCCCGATTTTGCAAGAGACGCCGCTGGCCCTGATCGAACGGATCAGGCGGGTCAGTTCGGCCCCGCTGTTTCTCGATCCCCAGGGCTTTTTGCGCCGCCTGCGTGCTGACAACAGCGTGGAACACTACGCCAGTGCTGAATTTGCCCAGATCGCGCCGCTGTGCCATGTGGTGAAGGCGAATGAGTTGGAAGCGTATGTGCTGACGGGTATTCACCCACGGGAGGACGCCGCCGCTGCTGCCCGCCGCCTACGCAGTTCTGGCTGTCAGGTCGCCATTGTCACCCTGGCGGAGGCTGGCTCGGTGATTGACGACGGCACACAGCAATACCATATCCCAGCCTATGCGACGGAGGCCCGTGACCCAACTGGAGCGGGCGATACGTACATGGCCGGGTTCTTGCATGCCTATTTGCAGCAGCCGCACGATTTGTATACCGCTGGCTGTACTGGTTCGGCAACCGCCTCGATCTGGATTGAACATACTGGCCCCGATGCTCCGGTAACCGCTGAAGAGGTGATGCGCCGTCTCCAGACGCTGCGGCCATAATTGTCTACGGGCACAAGGCTCGTTGCCGATAATGCTAAAGGGTCAATGTTATGGTGCCACTACTTGCCCGATTTCGTTTCTGGTATGAACAGGTGTCATTGCCCCTGGGCTACCTGTGTCTACGCCTCGGCCTCTCGCCGGATATGCTGACGTATGCCAGTCTGGCGTTGAGTGGTTTGGCCGCCTACATCATCGCACAACACTACTACCTGCTCGGTATTCTGGTGATCTTGCTGGTTGGCCTGGCCGATGTGCTGGACGGAGCTACCGCCCGCGCTGGTAACACCGCCAGTGAATATGGCACCGTCCTCGACCATGTGACCGACCGTTACGCTGAGTTTCTAGTGCTTGGTGGGGTGATGCTGAGCGGGGCGGTTGCGCCCATCTGGGTATATTTCGCCTTTGTTGGCATGCTCATGGCGAGCTATGTGCGGGCGCGGGCCGAAGCTACTGGCAAACTGGCTTCGTGTAACGTTGGTTTTGCCGGTCGTCAGGAGAAGTTAGCATTGCTGCTGCTCGGCCTGTTATTTCAGCAGTTTTATCCGCAGGCTGGCATGCTTCAATGGTTTGTGATTGCAATCGGGGTTGTTTCGCATATCACTGCCTTCCAGCGCCTGGCCTACACCCGGCGCATGCTGGTGGGATCTGGCCCCCGGCGCAGCCTGCGCAAACGTTCCGAAGTGGCTTGATATAGCCTTCATCCGATTGTTGAGCTAACGAGAGGAGGCGGTATGGAACAACAGGAATCTGATGCTCAAGCACTAACCGAGGGCGATGCAGCCTTGCCGCCTGACGAAGCGGTAGCTGCGCCTGAACTAGTGTCGCCCCCGCCGCGCCACCGTGATCCAGACAGACTCGAAGGGGTAGAAGCGCGGATTGACCTGCATCACAGCCATGCGTTTATGAAGGTGTCTGCAATCCTCACCTCATTCAATGAAGGGTTTATCCACGCTGAATTCGACCGGCTTGAGGGAATAGACATATTAACCGACGAGTATGAGAATGCCCGTTTTCACGTGACCTACTGCCTCCATGAGCAAGGGCGCGATGAGGTTCGTGTTCGTTGGATGCCCCAGGTGCCACAGCAGGATCGAGACGATAACGAGTTGCTCGCCCTCGCCCGCCAGATCGCTCATCTGCTCGGTGGAGGCACCAATCTTCGCTTGCTAGACTCACGCCAAGGAGGAAAGAACCGTGACATTGACCCACGCTGAAGCCGAACATGTGGCTCGCCTGGCCCGCTTGCATCTGGAACCGGAAGAGCTGGAACGGATGCGCCTGCAACTTTCCGATATCCTCGACTCTATTCGCGCTTTGCAAGAAGTGGATGTCAGCGGCGTCCCGCCCACGGCTCAGGTCACCGGCCTGGCTAGCGTCCTCCGTCCCGACGAGGTGCGGGCGATGCTTTCTCGTGACCAGGTGCTCG
>JALONX010000541.1 GCA_025454695.1 Chloroflexaceae bacterium | reverse complement strand
TCCAGGGCGTCAGTTTCACCATCCCCGAGCGCAGCATCACTGCCCTGGTCGGCCCGTCGGGCAGTGGCAAGACCACCATCACCAACCTGATCGCCCGTTTCTGGGACGTGACCGGCGGCACGGTGCGCGTGGGCGGGGTGGACGTGCGCGACCAGAGCGCCGACACGCTGCTGGGGCAGATTACCATGGTCTTTCAGGACGTGTACCTGTTCAACGACACCATCGCCAACAACATCCGCATCGGTAAACCGCAGGCCAGCGACGCCGAGGTGGAGCGGGCCGCAGGCCTGGCGCAGATCCACGACTTCATCGCGAGCCTACCCGACGGCTACCAGACCGTGGTCGGCGAGGGCGGCAGCACGCTCTCGGGCGGGCAGAAGCAGCGCGTGAGCATCGCGCGGGCGATTCTCAAGGACGCGCCAATCGTGTTATTGGACGAAGCGACGGCTAGCATCGACCCGGAGAACGAGCAACTGATCCAGCAGGCGTTCAACGCCCTGGCCGCCGAGAAAACCCTGGTGATCATCGCTCACCGGCTGACGACCATCCAGCAGGCCGACCAGATCCTGGTGCTGGAGGCGGGCCGGATTGTGCAACAGGGCGTTCACGCCGACCTGATCGCTCAGGACGGCCTGTACCGCCGTTTCTGGCAGGAACGTGAGAAAGCACGCGGGTGGAAGCTGGGCGCTGATGTTGTCAATGCAAAAAGAGTGTAACGTATGAAGTCTTTCCCTGCTTCAACGCTGAAACAGCGCGGCTTCGTCGGCTGGAGTACCCACAGCATTCTCGTGACGGCGGCCCTGGGTTTGGTCTGTGGTGCGCTGATCGTCCCGATGGTCTATGCCTATGCCTTTTTCCAAAGCCTTGGCCCGCTGGTTCTCTGGGCCATGACGGGTATCTATTTCTTTCCGGCTTTCTTCATCGCCTACTGTATTCGGCGGCCCGGCGCAGCCTTGCTGGGGCTGGCCCTGGTCGGGCTTGCGCAATTGCCGTTTACACCCGTAGGCGCGGCGTTTCTGGTGAGCGCCCTGCTGCGGGGCATCCTTGTCGAGCCGCTGGTGGCGCTGGTAACCCGCTATCGCGCCTTTGGCTGGGGACGAATGGTTGTGCTTGGCGCTACGACGGGCTTGCTGTTTCTGCTCATCTTCGGCGTGTTGCTGGGGACAGCGAGTTTTCCGCTGGCCATGCAACTGATGATAGCCGCCGCTTCAACACTCAGCTGCACGATTGGTGCGGTGGCAGCAAAGGCGCTGGCTGATGCGATTGCGCGAACTGGCATACTCAGCGGCATACTGCCAGGTAACGACATCGCAACACGCAGTTGAGCAGCGTTTCCTTGTGAGTCTGCGTGGGAGTTTCGCATGATAGATTTGAACAGGCGGCGTTAACAACGCTCAAGCAATAGCGGAGGTATCATCATGCACATCCATACGCTCCAGCAGTGGCAGCATATCCAGGAAATCCCTGAACTTGAGCATATCAGCCTGGAGGTGCAACATTGCACCAGCGAACCATGTCTTCCGCGCATGCCAGCGGCGTAGCGACCATGTGATGACGACTGCTGGATGTGAGTCCAGGCCGATCAGCCAGGGGACATCTGAGCGCAAGGGGCTGGGGGTGGCGCTGCTCAAAGGTGCCCAATGATGTTGCTTCACAATGTTTACCACAATGCTCGACAACAAAGCCTTTCTGACCACGGTTTCACTGCTTGTAACCATGGTGCTGGTGGCGCTGAAAGCCCTGGCCAGTGTCTGGAGCGGTTCGATCAGCCTGCTGGCTGAGTTGCTCAACAACAGCATGGACATTGTCACGGCGCTGGTGGCGCTGCTGGTGGTACGCTGGAGCGACCGTCCCGCCGATGAGTCGCACCCGTATGGCCACGGCAAGGCCGAAAGCCTGGGTGCGCTGGTCACCGCCAGCCTGCTGATCATCACGTATATTATCGTCGGGTTTCAGGCCTTTCACCGGCTTGTCAATCCACAGCCGCTCCAACACCTCGATTGGGCCGCGCTGGCGGTTGCCTTTGGCATTGGCGTGAACCTCTTCCGGCAGTGGGCTTTTGCCCGTGCCGCGCGGCAGCAGCGCAGCCAGCAACTCGCCGCCGAAGCGCTCAATTTTCGCATGGATATTGCCGCCTCGCTGGTGACGCTGGCGGCCCTGGGCCTTGCAGCGTTGCTGCCCCAGGCGGCCTTGCTGGCCGACCCGCTTGGTGCGCTGATTGTGGTTGCAGGTGCGTTGACGCTGGCCGTGCGCCTGGCGTTGGGGGCCATTGACACCCTGCTTGACCGCGCCCCCCTGGAGCGGATCGAACCCATCCGGCAGGCAGTGCTTGAGATTGATGGCGTTGCAGCGGTGCCGCTGCTGCGGGTGCGCGAGGTGGGGACGCGCTGTTTTGTCGAACTGGTGACAGCGATCCCGCGTACTCTTTCCCTGGAAGCGGCCCACGACCTGGCCAACCAGATTGAAGAGCGCATACGGAACGCCGTAGCCGATGCCGAGGTGCTGGTGCATACCGAGCCAGTCGCAGAGTCGAACGAGTCGCTGGTGGAAGCGATCCAGCGGCTGGCGGCACGGCACGGCTATGCGGTTCACAACGTCTGTGCGTATGTCATTGACGAGGCGGTCTACGCCCATCTCGATCTCGAAGTTGACGGCGCATCCACGCTCCAGGCGGCCCATGCCCAGGCGAGTGATCTGGAAGCGCGGATTGAACAGACGTTGGGCATTGCCCATGTGTGGGTGCATATTGAGCCGACGGCGGATGTGACCCAGGCGCGGACACCGCCCGATCTCCCGGTGCTGGCCGATCAGATCGCCCAGGCAGCGGCGCATGTGCCCGAAGTGCGGCGCGTGCATAACTTGCGAATTGACCAGGCGGGCGAAGATGTGCTCGTGTCGCTCGACTGCCAGTTTGATCCGCATATATCGGTTGCCGACGCCCACCTGGTCGCTGAACGCTTTGAAGCTGTGCTCCGTCGCCGTCTGCGGCGGCTGGGCCGGGTCTCCATTCATACCGAGCCGTTCGACGCAGTTGATCAGTGACTGCATCAGTTCTGGGTTGACAACGTGAAAAAGTTTGCCTATACTCATCCAAACTATTTGTAGCTACTAACTCCACTCAAAAACTGTCTAAAAAGACTTTTTTGAAGCTCACGCAAAGCCGCCATGAGCCTGTCGAAGGGCCGCAACGTGGTGGCTCAGACACATGCATCTGCATTCCTTTACGGAGGTCAGTACTGCAACATGTGATGAGGAGAGAACACCGCTTATGCATGCGCCACTGCAAACACGACGCGGCCTGGCCGCCTGGACGACCCGCGACATCCTGGTGCTGGCGGTTTCGAGCATCGCCCTTGGTGTCGTCACCGCCGCCGTCTTTTCGTTGTATGTGCTGGTGCTGGCGGCCATGCCGTTGGCGGCGTTTGCCTTTGCGGGCGTTGCGTATTTGCAACCCTTCTTTGTTGGCTACATCACCCGTAGCCCGCTGAAGATTCTGGTGGGCCAGCTGATTGGCGGCCTGGCGGCGATTCCTTTTCACCCGGCTGGCCTGGTGGCCGTCGTCGGCTTCGTTCTCTACGGCGTATTCGCCATTGTTGCACTCTTTATTGGCACCCGCTTTCGCCACTTCGGCCCCGGCTCCTGGGCGCTGGCCGGGGCGGTCGCCGCAATCTTCAACCTGCTGTGGAACGGGCTGGTGTTGCAATCGTTTAACTTTACCCTGGGCGTCAATCTGCTGATCGGCGTGTTGGCCGTTGCGAGCTGCCTGGGCTTTGTGTTCCTGGCGCGGGCGCTGGTGCTGGCCGTGGCACGGGCAGGTGTGTTGAGCGGCACGGAGCTGGGGCGCGAGCAGGGTCAAGAAATCTAACCGGAAAGACCATGTACCAGTTTGATGAACAGAATTGGCCGCTTGTTGTGGTGCGCCCCACGGGTAGCATCACCCTGGCCGATATGGAACACTACGCAGCACGGCTCGACGCCTGGCTATCCCGTGGCGAACACTTTGGGCTGCTTGTTGTGGTTGAGGGAGAGGAGCATGGCAAGCACGACAAAGCCCTGACGAAATTCGATAACGACATGTGGAAACGGCTGCACGAGGCCATGCGCACATGGTGTGTGGGTTATGCCGGGGTCACGGCGGCGGCAGAGATGTATGAACGCTACAAACCGCTTGCCCCCGCCGCCGTTCGCAAGCGCATCGGCTGCGCGGGCGAGGTCTTTATGACCGAGGACGAAGCACGTGCCTGGTTGCGCGACAAATTACGGCAGAATCAGGAGCAAGTATGATCCCTGTCTCTTCGAAAAAACAGCGCGGATGGGCGACTCGTGACATTCTTCTTCTGGTAGCGATCAGTGTCGCCTTGGGCATGGTGCTTGTCGCCGCACGCTATGCCATGACGCCGTTCAGCGGCTTAGGCAGTCTTATGGCGGCTCTCTGGCGCGGTCTTTTTCTGCTGCCGTCGTTCTTCGTTATCTATGTCCTGCGGCGGCCTGGGGCGGGGTTCATCGCTCAAATGGTCGTCGCCCTCATGCAAGCACTCTTTGCGCCCACAGGGTTTGCATTGCTACTGACTGGCCTTGCGAACGGTCTGGCGATTGAAGCGGCAGCGGCGCTGGTTCTGCGCTATCGTCATTTTTCAACGCTACGGATGGTTGGAGCAGGCTTTGTGGCCGGTGCCATCCTCATGGTTCTGATCAGCATCTTTTTTGGTGTGCTTAATTTGGAGCCGCTACTGATTATCGCCATTGCGGGGGCGCAGAGTGGCTCTTGTATCCTGGGGGCCGTGCTTGCTGTAGCGCTGGCGCAGGCCGTGCAACGTACCGGCGCTCTGCACGGCACGCCCTTTGGTCAGGTCGGCAACGAAGCATAAACCCTGCCCCCCCACTGTC
>JALONX010000540.1 GCA_025454695.1 Chloroflexaceae bacterium | reverse complement strand
GCTTGTCATTGGTGCCATCTTTTTCGCATGTGGTGTACTCGGGTTTTTCACCAATATGGCCCGCGTGAGCACCCCGCTGCTCTGGCTTTGCGGCGTGCTGATCTTTCCAGCGGTGCTCATTGCGGCGGCGGCAGGGCGGCAGACGAATGTCATCACGATGGTGTCGGAGAGCCTGCGCCTGGGCACGCCGCTGGCTCTGGGGGCGCTGTCGGGCATCTATTCCGAGCGCAGTGGTGTCACCAACATTGCGATTGAAGGCATGATGCTGATGGGCGCGGCCTTTGGCTTTGCAGCCTTTCTGGCCACGGGCAATATCTGGCTTGGCGTGCTGGTGGCGGTGTTGCTTGGCGGCACAATTGCCCTGCTCCACGGATTGCTGTCGATCACCTTCAAAACTGATCAGATCATCAGCGGCACGGTGATCAATATTCTCTCGTTTGGCATCACCGGCTATCTGCGGCGCACGTTTCTGCTGGCAACGCCCGGCGGGCGGGTGACGCTGCCGGACATCGCCATTCCTGGGTTGGCCAATATTCCCGTCGTGGGCGAAATCTTTTTCCGTGAAAAACCGATTTTCTACGCGATGATTCTGCTGGTGATCGGGACGCACATTGTGCTGTTCTACACCCGCTGGGGTCTGCGCGCCCGCGCCGTGGGTGAAAACCCCCGTGCTGCTGACACCGTTGGCGTGAATGTGACCCGCACGCGCTACCTGAACGTGTTTGTGAGCGGCATGATTGCCGGGCTGGCCGGGGCCTGGTTCTCGCTGGAAACAGTGGGGAATTTTGACGACGGTATGACGGCGGGCAAAGGCTTCATCGCCCTTGCCGCCATGATTTTTGGCAACTATATGCCATTTCAGGCCTTCGGCGGGGCCATGCTCTTTGGCTTTGCCGATGCCCTCGGCACCCGCTTCCAGCTGTTGCAGGTGCCGCTGCCGGTGCAGTTCCTGCAAATTCTGCCCTATGTGACCACGATGGTGGTGCTGGCTGGACTCATTGGCCGGGCCACCCCGCCCGCCGCCGTGGGCACACCGTATGAGAAGTGATGCGTGAAACGTGAAACGTGAAGCGTGAAGCGTAAAGCGTAAAGCGTGCAACGTAGTGCGGACTTCAGTCCGCGTGAAACGTAAAGCGGGCAACGTAGTGTGGACTTCAGTCCGCGTAAAACGTGCAACGTGCGGCGTAATTTTAGAAGATTTCGCGCTTCGGTTCATTAGACCTCATCCCGTAGTGGATGAGGTTTTTTGTTGCTGTGCCAGCGTATTCAGCAGCGCTCGGCCCGGCCCGCACCCTTTTTGAGACTTTTTTGAGAGCGCTTCGCTAGAGTGGCTTCGCATAATTCAATGACGTTAAACGTTTTCTGGCTAATCCCTTGCGATATATGCTCTCATAAAGTATGATACATATCTCCAGGGAATGAATTTGTAAGGGTTTGTGGCATGCTGGCTTGCAGAAGGCCGAGCGGCGCGCTGCTGACCCAGGAGAAATCTTCATGCGAGAGTCCTTTGTAGGAATGGGCTGGCGTGCAGCGCTGCGCGTGTGCCACATGGCGGCGCTGCTGGTGGTCGTGCTGTTGTGGCTACCAGCGGCACGGGTGCAGGCTGCTGGCGTGGTGGGCACTGGCACGCCTCAGAGCTGCACCGAAGCGGCGTTTACAACCGCAATGGAAAACGGCGGCGAGGTGAGCTTCAACTGCGGTGCAGCGCCCCACACTATTACATTGGGGCGCATCTATCAAATCGCCCAGCCCACAACTATTCGAGGCGGCGGACTTATCACGTTAAGCGGCGGCAACACGACTGGCCTGTTTCAGGTGTTTAGCAACGCGGCGCTGACGTTGGAGAACATCACGCTGGAACGTGCCCGTGGTGGCCAGGGTTATGGTGCGATTGAGAATTTTGGCACCCTTACCGTGCGCAACAGCCGTTTTTTGAACCATGTGTCAACCTCAAAGGCGGGCGCACTGCTCAACCACGGCGTTGCCACCATTGAAGACAGCGTTTTTAACAGCAACCGTGCGACTACCGAGGGCGGCGCAATCGTCAGCGATGGTGGCACGCTCACCGTGGGTCGCACCCGCATTGAAGCCAACACCGCCGCCACCAATGGGGCCGGGGTGGTGGTGAGCGGGGGCACTGCAACGCTCACCCAGGTAACCATCAGCGGCAACGAATTGCCCATCGCTAGCACGGGCCAGGCGGGCGGGCTGCTGGTTGGCGGCAACGCTAGCGTCACCCTGGTAGAAAGCACCATCAGCAACAATCGCGGTTTCGATGGTGGTGGGGCGTATGTCGCCAGTGACGCCAGCTTGACGGTGCAACGTGCCACGTTTGCCCAGAACGTGGCCGCCTACGGAGCCGGAATCGAGGCCAGCGGCACGTTAAGTATAGTGAACAGTACCTTTAACGCTAACCAGGCCACGAATGATGGCGGCGCAATCTGGATTTTGAACACCACCACCCCCGCCCGCCTCAACCATGTGACGCTGATAGGCAACCAGGCAACCAACGGGCGTGCGATCAATGTGAATGGCGGCAGCCTGCAACTGCAGCGCAGTGTCATCAGCGGCAGTGGCGTGCAGTGCGTCGGCGCGGTCACTGCATCGGCGGACTCGTTTGCGACCGACGCCACATGCGGCAGCGCCACCGTTCGCGCCAACCTGCTGCTTGGCCCGCTGGCTGACAATGGCGGCCCCACTCAAACCGCGCTGCCCCAGGCTGGTAGCCCCGTGATTGATGCTATACCGTGTGATGCCGCAGTAACGGACGACCAGCGTAAGGCCCCCCGTCCCGCCGGGGCGCTTTGCGATGCAGGAGCAGTGGAAGTGGGCAATGCCCCGCCGCCCGTCAACCAGCAGCGCGTCTACTTGCCCCTGGTACAACGCTGAGTACATTTTGGATTTTGGATTTTGGATTTTGGATTTGGTTCGTGTCATTTGGTATTCGCACCTTTTGCGGGGTTATTTGGAAAACGCATCAGAAAACGGCTCGCTAACACGGTCAGAGAACGTGCGAAAACCGAATGACACTACCGGATTTGCGATCTGGTACCTCTGTGTGCTCGGTGTCCTCTGTGGCAATAAATAAGGAAGGAGCGACTCGATGGTGGAACACATGCGGCTGTGGAGTGTCCGTGGCAGCTCGTTGCTGCTGGTGCTGGCGGTGCTGGCTGGGCTACTGCCCCTGGCGGCAGCCCCGGCCCTTGCCGGGAGCGGCGGCTTTGTAGCAGTGCCTTTCTCAACCAGCGTCCCCACGGTTGATGGCACATGCGCCGAAAATGAGTATAGTGATGCCGCCCAGGTGCGCGGCTCCAGTTTTGCCAACCCGCCGGGCCTGAAGATCACCGCTGATAATCTGTTTGTTTGCATGGCGGCCAGTTCGAGCAGCTTTCGGCTGCTGGTGGACACCAACAACGACAGCAAACTCGATGCGGGCGATTTTCAAGTCGCGGCGAATCTGTTTATCATCGGCGTCGCGCAGTCGAATGATATTCGCATCAACCGTTACAACCCCACCACGGGTGAGTTTGACGGCCCGGCCCCTGGCGTTGTGGAAGTGGCCATGCGGTTTATCGGCACTACCAACACCACCACCGAGATTCGCATCGCCCGCCAGACCCTGGGCGACTGGCCGCGCACGATTGGCCTGGCTATGCTCGCCGTTGAAGCGGGCAGCTGGCCGCCCCAGTTTAGTGCCTCTGCGCCGGGCACATGGGGCAGCGCCACCCTGGTGAGTGTGCCGCCGGAGATTCTGCGGCGGGCGCTCAACTTTTTGGAGGAGAGCCGCGCCGCTGTGGGCACATGGGCTACTGCCGCCCTCGACCCCGTGCCGCAGCTCTTTTTCCGCCCCGATGTTGACGGCATCGCCTACTACGAATTTGCGGTACGGCTGCCTGGTGCTAACGCGGGCTTTATCCTGCTTTCCAGCGGCAAACACGACCGCCCGATTGCCCACTGGCTCGCCGAGGGCGACACCTTGAGCCAGCAACTCTTCCGCCAGAGCGATGGGCAGGCGGTGAAATACTTCAAGCTCGACTCGCTCTACTACGTGGCCGAGAACAACAGCGGCCAGCTGGTGGCCGAACTGGGCCAGCAGCCGCCCAAAGTTACCGCGCCAACCACGCCGGTTGATGGCACGGGCGACGCCACGCCCCCGGCCAGCCAGTTGCAGCAGGCCAACCCCAACGATTGGAACGTTTCCTACACGGGAATTTTCACCACGCCTGCGGGACTCACGTTTAGCGGCTGGGGCACATGGAGCGAGATGAAGGGCGGCTACACCAGCACCTACCAGCCCTTCCTCACCGCGCTGCGCCAGAACGCCGCCGGTGAATGGGCAGTTGAGGAGAACATCAACCAGAACGGCATTGCGCTGCTGAAAGGCGAAACCTACATCCTGCGCTACAGCGCTGGTGGTACCACTGCCCTCAGCGGCCCCGGCACTGCGCTGATTCAAACCAGCACGCCCAACCCCAACGCCCTGCAAATCACGGTGGTGAATGACCAGCCCGGCGACCCGGTGCCGTTTGCGGTGCGCATCAACTACGGCAGCGGCGGCAGCGAAACGGTCAACTTTGCGGTGGTTGCCAGCATTGGCCGCTCGCTGGTCTACCTGCCGCTGGTGACGCGGGGCGGTGCTGGCACCACGGCCCAGGTTGCCGAAACAGCGTCTCAGACGCAGGGTGAGACCCAGACGCAGGCGGCAGACCCCAACCTGCCCCCGGCAGCCCCCGCCGCCAGCACCGACGACGTGCGGCTGCAAAACGGCGATTGGCGCTTCTGGTATGCCGACGGCGGCGACGCTGACCAGCGGCTCTACCGCCAGCTACGGGCCAACACGCCGCCCAACAATAACGGCTGCGCCAGCGGTTGCGGCCCCACGGCGTGGGCCATGCTCTA
>JALONX010000029.1 GCA_025454695.1 Chloroflexaceae bacterium | reverse complement strand
TCGAGCACAGTCGCGGTGATTGCAACCGATCCGCGCTACCACAAGCTCTACCTGATCGCTCAACACGAAATTGACGGGCGCATCAGGCCATCGCGCTATCTCACGGTGTATGACCTGGATGACATGGGCGATCCCGTTGGCGAGCCACGCAGCTATGAAGTTGGCAAGGTGGTTAATGGTATCGTCAACCCGTCAATTGCGGCGATCGTGCAGGCAATGGCCTTCCACCCCACCCTGCATCGGCTCTATCTGGTTGGGCATGGCTGGCATGGTGTGCGCTCCTACGCGCTTAGCCCGGAAGGCGAACCCGAGGCCGACACCTACACCTTCCATGAGATTCCCACCCCGCAGGGCACCGGTAAACACGCCATGGCAGTGAGCGACGATGGGAAACGCCTCTACCTCGGTGCAATAAGCACAAAACCCCTTGATCAACTTCCGGCCAATGATCTGCAAGTCGTCACGCTGGATGAGCAGGGGATGCCGCAAACTGGAACCGTGCAGACCTTCTCCAGCAACGCCTTTGAGCCGGGGAAGACCACCGCAGATTACTTGCGGTTTGTCTACACCCCCAGGGCGTTGTACCGCATTCCCAGGGCGTTGCCGGACGGCACGCCGAAAACGGCCTGGCCCTTGCTGGTGTGGCCCCTCGATCCGGCGACCGGGCTGCCCGTTGGCAACGGCTTCCAGGCGGTCGACTCGCTCCAGCACCGTGCCCTAGCCGTCGATCCGGTGCGGAATCTTCTCTGGGTGGCCAATGATGGCACCGTTCAAGATGCCTTTTCTGGCGAGCTGCGGCATGATCGCACGCTGCCACTGCCTGTTCCAGTAGACGCGCGTGGCTTTCCGCGCCTGGATCAGATTCCCAAGGTCGAGCCAGTGTTGCTTCAGGAAGGTGTGCTGGCTGGAGTGGCAGCCCGCACCGGTATACCTGTCCTGTTCACCCAGGCCATCCCTCAGACGATCAACTACGTCAAGGATTATCACTTTCGCCTGACCTTGCTCGAAGCGGAAGCGATGACCTCACCCACCCCGAGCGCCTTCACATGCAACTTTACGACCTATCCCACCACTGGTTCCACCACCATTGGGAGCAGTGCGCTCCCGCTCAATCAGCCTTCCCCCTGGATGAACCTGGATGCCGTGTTGCGTGATCGCCCCGATCAAGTGGTGTTGATCATCAACCTGCTGGGTAAACCGCTCAAACACGTAAAACTCCAGGTAGAAGTCGCGCTGGGAAACCCGAATACCAGTGCCCCACGGCAAACCTTGATCGAGACGGTTGTTGGCAACCAGGCGCTCTTTCTGCTCCCAGGGTATCGCTTTCATCCCGAGCGCGACCGCAAAACGGCCATTGAACGCTTGAGTCAGCATTCCCAGAAGTATCTGCAAGCGGCCCAGGCAGTGGCCCTTGCCCCGGAGGAGCGTCCCCGGCAATTCATTGTGAGCTGCACGCAGTGTATCGGCGGGCAGGGACACCTGGAACAATTGCAGAACCAGGTAGGAGCCATCAGATCCCTTGGGTTTAACACAGCAATGGTCTATTACTGGGGCAATCTTCCCCCGGAAGTGATCAATGGTGTGCTCGATGCCGATCCGAATCACCCCTTTCATCATGCGCTGGGGGTATACAACCCCCTAAACAATGTCCCACTCTTCATCAAGTCGGGACTCACCTACTTCGATTTCTGCGTTGATGGAAGTCTGAAGTATAAAGATACCGTCATCACTGCTGCTACCTTTGACGTATGGGCCGAGGCGCTTGCCAGTAACTTTCAAAAGCAGAACATTCCGTTGCAATCGGTGGTCAACATGGCGCTTTCCGATGAACCCGGCTGGGTATATCCGCTCATGCTACGCCTGTTGAGCGATAATCCCGGCAGTCTGGAGGAGTTTACCGATCCGAACGGCCCATCCTTCGCGTGGGTCGATCCCGGTTCGCACCCCAACCAGGGCTTCCTGCAGCAGTTCCGCGCGTATCTGGCGCAACAGGGCCTTACCCCCAACGATGTCGGCCATGCTGACTGGAGCCAGGTGTATGCCATTGGCGCACACACGGCGACTCCCACCGACGCAGATGGACTCCCCACCGCAGCGATCACCCTGCGCCGGTTGTTTTACTGGACAATGCGTTTCTTTGCGGAGTCTGCCTCGCGGGGCCACGCGGTCGCTCAGGCAGCGCTCCACAAAGCGTTTGGCCCACAACTCCAGGTGTTTGTCAACTGGAATAACTGGGTGAATAACTGGTACCTTCCTGCTCCGGGCGAGAAGATTTTCAATTATCCTAACCACGGCCCGGATACGGCCGGAGCCGGCTTTGATTGGTTTACGTCCGGACGGCTCAATGCGCACACCCTCTGGACGGAAGATGAGTTTCCTGATTGGCACGCGCATATCTGGTCGTTTTATGGCGATGTGTTGCATGCGGCAGCCCGGCAGGGCAATCGCACCTTTGGCGGCTATGTCAGAGCGTATGGTAAGCGCATCGGGGCGCACGCTGCGGGGGCGAGTTACAAAATGCTCGCGTTGATTGGCCACGGAGCCAAAACGGTGAATGTCTACAGCTATGGAACAGCCTTTCTCTTTGGGAATTGCTGGTCTGAACAATTCGAGTCCTACCGTCCGATTGCGGAAGCACTGCGGCTGATTGGTCGCGGCGAACGAGTGCTATTTCCAGGGCAACCGGTGCCGGGGCATGTTGCGCTGTTCCTGCCGAATGCGAGCCGTTTGTGGGACGAGCAGATGCGTGGGCCGTACTACCTTCACGAGATCCAGCACGTGCATACCGCGCTCGTGCATGCGGGCTATCGGGTCGAGTTTGTGGATGATCGCGATATCGCCCAGGGGGCGCTCACCGACCGTGCGATCACCACGCTGTATCTAACCGGCCCCAATGTTTCCGCTGCGGCTCAGGAACAGGTCGTTGCCTGGGTTGCTGCGGGCGGGACGCTGGTGGTCACACCTGGTGCTGGTGTTGCCGATGAGTATAATGAACCCTCTACCCGACTTGACACGGTGTTGGGCCTGGTGCCAGGTTCCCGGAAGGCAGTGCGGGCCATCGCGGATTCTTCGCTCTACCGGCCCCCGTCCTTCAAGCTGCACATGACCGACGAACGTCTGCTCGCGCTGCTGGATAGCGATACCGCGCTCGATCTGCCGTTGCGCGATCTCTATCAATTACAACTTCAGCCAGATGGCGCGTTGAAGACCGTTGCGGGGCCAGCGTTTGCCCCGTTACAACCCCAGGGCGCGGCGGTTGCAGCGGTACTCCTTCCGCTCGACGGTTCCCCCGCGACTCCGCAACCGGCACTAACGCTGCACCAGCACGGTGAGGGACGGGCGTTCGCTTATAGCTTCTTCCCCGGTTGGCAATACTGGAATACGCCCCGGCATGCTGCCAATCCGCCTGCTGGCCCCATCTTTACCGATTGTCTGCCGCGACATTGGGGGCGCATCGAACGCAACCTGGCGGTTCTCCCGACTCGTGTCGCAGAAACGCCGAAGGCGGTGGTGGTCAGTCATGAGGTTGTGGAGGTGTGTCGGCTGCAATCAGACAAAGGAATTGCGTTGGTTATTCTGAATTGGACTGATGAACCTATTCAGGTCCTGACCCTCGACGTGCCTGATGTTCGTGGACTCACCCACGTCACGTCACTGCAAGGAAGCACCATATCCAGTCACGTGCTTGATGCCACCACACTCCGCATCCAGCTCTCCATTGCGGCGGTTGATGTGGTGCTGATCGAATAAGTGGTCGCCAGGTCGTACAGGCTCAGTTACCGGCCTTTGGGGCACAATCCACGTTGGAGCAGGCGGCTGGCGAAGCGAGTTTCGGCAATGGATGCCAACTCATTGTCCACCAATTCGTAGGCCCGCAGCGGCGGCATGAGAAATTCCCCCAGTGGATTAAAGAGATAGTACTCTCGCACGCCCAGGTCGGCGTAATGCGCCCGTTTCTCGCCCCGGTCTTCGTAGCGGATTTTGGCGGAGGTAAGTTCAATCACCACTGTCAGCAAAATGGTCGGCGGGATCGTAGCCGCTGTTGCGACAGGCGCGAATCGCCCGGTTGATGGCCTACTCGAAGTTGCACCACTGGGTGTAGCCCAGCACATCGGCCAGGTCGCGGGCACTCCAGTACTCCTGGCCATCCGCCGATTGCCGCTTGATACGCTTACCGCCTTTCCAGTACTGCCATTTTCCCCCCTCTTCCTTCCTATTGTGCTGCGAGACATACCATTGTACACTGTGCGCATGCTCATTGCCCCAATGAGTAACAATCTTAATCAACAAAAGTAAATATTCATCCAACGAGTACGATCATGCATCTCACCTTGCGTCGCACCCTGCTCGTGCTATGTTTTTCAGCGGCCCTGTTCGCCCTGTTCGCTGTGGCAGCCCTTCAGACAGCCCAACCAACCCCTGCAAACCAGTTGGCGGCTGCCCGCGACCGGGCGCAGGTCGCTGAGTCCTACCGAATATCCGCTGAGATTGACCAGCGATTGACCCCACGCCCGCTGCCCGGCATGATCGGTGAGCGGGACTCCAGGGTGCGCATGCAGCTCGACGGCACGGTGGAAGGGGCTGGTGAAAGCCGTTACACGCTCCGTGGCGACGGGCCAGGCCTGGAAACGTCCATCATGCTGGTGCAGCAGGAGGGGCGCTGGCTCCTTGAGCGCGATGGCAAACGGCAGCCGGTGGAGGCTCCACCCGGCGCGGCCACGCCTGCCCTCAACCCGCTCGATTACCTCGCTGCCGCCAGCAATGTGCGCCAGCTAGAATCTAGGGTTGAGCGCGACCAGCAGTTCACCCGCTACGCTTTTCAGTTGGATGGCGCGAACCTGGCCCGACACATGCAGGCGCAAGCCCCGGCTGGCACGCGGGTGGTAGTGCCGCCAGCCCTGGCCCAGCTCAGTGGCACAGGCGAGCTGTGGGTGGATGGGTTCGGTTTGCCCGCCCGCCAGACCCTGACCCTGGCTATGCCTGGTATCAGCCCGCAGTACGACGGCCAGGTGATGCTGACGATACACTTTAGCGAGATGGTTGCCCCTGCCGTAGGCTGGAGGCCCCTGGTGAGTCTGCGACCGGCGCTGGCCTGGCTTGACCTGCCAACCCTTGTAGCCTTGAGCGGCCTGCTGGCCGTGTGCGGGCTGCTATGTTATGCCATGGTGCGCTGGTTTGCTATGGCCCGGCGACTGCTGGCCCTTGGCTTCAGCAGCCTGTTATTCCTGTTCCCACTGCTCATCGTGCCGCCTGCCGCCGCTGCTCCGGCTACCCCAATCGTGCCCGCGCCTGCCGCCCCAGCGCCTGCTCTAGCACCTGCCGCGCCTCCGGCCAGCCCGCCGCTCGCCGCCATGGCCCCCATGCCTGCAACCATTGTCTGCGGCAGCGGCACCCCCGGCGTAGACACAGACAACGACGGCCTGAGCGACCAGCAGGAGTTCTGCCTGGGCACCGATGCCTACGCCGCAGACAGCGACAATGACCTGCTACCCGACGGCCTGGAGGTGCGCGGTGTGACCACGCTGGGCCGCCAGTGGACGAGCAACCCGCTCAGCCCCGACTCCAACGGCGACGGGCGGTTTGATAACGAGGAGTGGCCCATCGCCAACCCGACCCTGGAAGACGGCTGGGATACCAGTGGCACCGCGCCGGGCTGGGATCTCGACGGCGACATGCAGCCCAACCTGTGGGACGAGGACGACGACGGCGACCAGGTGCCCGACCGCCTCGACATCTCGGCCAGCGCACGCTCGGTTCTGCGGCCCAATTTTACCCTTGGCATCAACGGCAACTACGACGGCTACCATTATATTGATGTGCAGGTGCGGCCCCAGGATGCCCAACGGCTGCGCTACACGCTCACCTCGCTCGACTGGCCGAATGATAACGCGGGCCAGATGCAAGACCTGGACAACTCCCGCGACGACCTGCGCCTCATCCCGCTGCTTGAAATTCGCACCAGCACGCCCCCGCAGGCGGAACTGGCCCAACGCTACGGTGTTTCTACCTTTAGCCGCGATGGCCAGACCTACATCTACGCGCCGCTTTCGCCGATTGAGGAGGGCGGGCAGATTTTTGCCTTTGGCACCAGGGTGGCCTATGCTCCCAACCAACGCCCCAGCTGGGATGCCCGCATGGTCTGGATGGTGCAGGGCCAGGTTGACCAGCGCGTGGGACTCATGGGCGTCAACACCTCGGTTCTACCAATCCAGACCTATGCCGAGGAGCAGTTTAGCATTACAGGCTTGAACGTGATCACCTCGCAGGAGTTTGAGAGCGCCCTGTTTGCCCTGCCAGATGAGACCAGCGACCAGCAGCTGTTTAACACTATCTTCGCCCTGAATGGCAGCTTTATGCGTGCCCAGCGATTGGAAGGCCAGGCCGCCGGACGCAGCACCCTGGAAGAGGCCGTGGTGCGGCTGGATGGCGAAAACACGCCGGAAACGCAGCGCTGGGGCATCAATGCCACCATTGCCGCCGACTACCAGCGGGCAGCCCATCTGGACGCCGGACTCGCCGGGCTGACGGGCCAGCGCATCAATGCCATGCTGGATGCGAACTTCGCCACCAGCGCCCAGCCCGCCCTGATTCTGGCCACCCAGCAGGAGACGGGGGTGTTTAACGCCAATGCAGGCGGTCTTGCCATGGCTGGAGGCTTCAGCATCAATCTCGGCTCGCTTGACCAGACAGTGACCCGTGGCCTGCGGCTGGGACTGTATCGCCACAACGGCACATGGCAGGCTCTCACCAATGCGGAGATGCAAGCCGTTGCCCAGCTGCGCGGCGGCGACCTGGCGGCTGACCTGGCGGCGTTACAGGCCGACAACCCGCATCTCACCCTGGCGGCCTTGCAGGCCATTAACCTAACGATCTACAGCACATGGACGACCGGGCGCATGGCGCTGATTGCGAGCAATGGGGTGCCGTTCGCGCCAGCGGTTGAGCCGGACAGCCGCCTGGCCGGGCTGCTGAACTTGAATAATCTCTCGTCTACCCGCTATGTGTACCAGGTGGGCGCACTGGCCACGCTAGCCAACCGCCCCGACGGAGCCTTTGCCGGCTTTGCCGAACAGGAATACGCCCGTGCCCACAACTTCAATGTTGAGATACTGGGTGCGCAGGAAAAGCTGTTTGGTATTGCCCACAACAGCATCACCGCCTTTGGCCTGACCTACAACAACGCCTTTAAGCCGGGCATTGTTGGCGTGCTGCTGAAGGCGAAATCGGCTTATAGTGCCCTGGATTGGATGAAGACGACCAACGCCGCCGTGAACGCTGGCAATACGGCGGCCAAAAAGGTGGGCTACTTCTCCAAAATGTCGCTGGCGACCAAGAAATTCGGCATTGCCATGGCCGTGGTGCAGATCGGCCTGATCTGGACGCAGTTTGGCCTGTTTACCGATTTCTCCGACCCGCTTTCCCGTGGCCCGGCGATTGCCTACGCCATTGTCGCCACCGTCGTCACGCTCATCACCTTTGCCATTGGCCTCAACCCGGCAGGCGCGATCCTCATGCTGGTGCTGGCCCTGGTTGACCTGATTCTCTATCTAGCCGGGGCCAATTTTCAAATAATGGCCACCATCGTTAACGGACTCACAAAGTTCTTTTTCGATGTGAATGAGCTGACCAAACTGGAAAAAGTTGACTTCACCAACTTCCGCACCCGCCTGCGTGATGCCAACGCGGGCATGACCGTGGGCAACCGGGTAGCGTTGCTCGATACGTTTGAGGCGACCATCGTGCGCACCAGCGACGGCTCGCGGGGCGACCTGAACCGCAGCTTTGCCTCGGCGGTATTGAAGCATGCCGGGAGCAGCCTGCCGGTTGCCAGCGCTAACCTGGCTACTGCCCGCAACTGCCAGATTCTCGACAACTACACCCGCATTCGTTGCAGCAACGAGGTGGGTGTGGAATATCTCTTCGATATTCCGCAGATCAATGCGCAAGTGGCGGTCACGCCGGAGATCAGCGTGCGGACACGCTACGAGGAGTGTGGCCTGGCAGGGTCAATCTGCGAAGACTACAGCCGCAATGTCACCCTGCCCGAAGAGCAAATCGAGCCAATCCGGGTCAGCTTCGACGTGCTGCCCAACACGGTGGATGGCCTGGTGAATTGGAACCTGCTCACCAACCGCGACCACGACCACGATGGGATTGACAACAGCGCCGAAGCCAGCCTGGGCCTCAACCCCGACGCATGGGACAGCGACGGCGACGGCCTCAGCGACGGCTTTGAGCGCAACATTGGAACCAGTGCCAGCCAGGCCGACAGCGACAACGACGGACTCAGCGACGCTCACGAGCGGCGCTTGGGCACTGACGCCATGCGCGCCGACAGCGACAGCGACGGGTTGAACGACGGCGCGGAAGCGTTCCACCGAACCGCCGGAGGGAGTTGGGCGGGCGGCTGGCAGGTGAACCTGCCGGGCAACCTCCAGGTGCAGGTCTACCCGAACCCGTCCCGCTCGGATGAAGATGCCGACGGCTTGAGCGACGCTGCCGAACGGCAGAGCAGCCTTAGTCCGTTTGCGGCCAACACTGCCCCTCGGCTGGACATGCGCCTCATCCCGCTGGCAAGCGATGGGCGGGGGCGGGCTGGGGTGTATGCCGCGCCGGGCCAGGCCGTGCGGGTTGACCTGAGTCTGCTCAACAGCGGCTCGCAGGCGATCACCACCACCCTAGAACTCTGCCTGCCCGCCATGCTGACCGACCTGAGCGGCGGCACGCTGTTCGGTGCCCGCCGCCCCGCCACCCAGACTGGCGCATGCACCGATGGCACCCGCTACTCCTGGGATTTTGCCGCCAATCCGCTGCTGGTATCCGAAGCGGTGACCACGACGCTGAACGCTCGCATCAACCCCGGCCTGGCCACCCCCACCAGCGCCAGCATCAGCGCCAGCCTGCCCTACACGGGCGCTGACCGCAACGGCCAGCCGGAAAACCGCACTGCGTCGCAGTCGTTTGCGCTGAGCGCCGATCTGGACGATCCGACGATCACGCTGGCGGGTGTGGACGAGGGGGCGTTTTTGCGGGGCAGCAGCCTGGTGCTGGGCGGCAGCGCCAGTGATGCCACCAGCTGGGTAACGGCGGTTGAACTGAGCGCCAACGGCGGCGGCAGCTACCAGCCCGCCAGCCTGTCCAGCGGAACGAACGAATGGGCCTTTACATGGTCGCTCCCCAACGATGGCAGCTACCGCCTTCAGGCCCGCGCCACCGACTACCTGGGCCGCCGGGCGACCTCGAACCAGCTGAATGTAACGGTAGACAACACTGTGCCGACGGTGCAGTTCAGCCTGGCGGCGGGGGCCTTTGTGCGTCCCGGCGCTGGCGGCAACAGCGTGCGGCTGCAAGGCACGGCGGGCGACAACCTGGCCGGGCTGGCCGAGGTGCAGATCAGCATCAACGGGCAGCCCTGGCGTAGCACCACGCTGGCCGCGCCCAACAGCAGCAGCAGCGCCTGGAGCTACGACTGGCCCCTGGCCAACGGGAGCGAGGCCCAGGGCCGCCACAGCATCAGCCTGCGGGCGGTAGACCGGGCGGGCAACCAGAGCGCCATTCTTGCCACGCCGATTGTGGTAGACATGTTGCCGCCGACCGATGCCCTGCTCAGCACCCAGTTCGATGCCCGCGAATTGCCCCAGCTGCCAGTAGGCCAGGCAGTGCCGCTGGCGGGCCAGGCCAACGACGCGGGCAACGCCCCGCTGCCCGCCCGCCCCCAGCCGCTCAACGGCGAGCTGGACGCCCTCAACAGCGCCACCGTCTGGCTGATGCCCGATGCTGCCGCCGAGACTAGCGGGGCGACCCAGCTGGCCTGGCTGGGCGACACCGATGGCGACGGGCGCGGCGACCTGGCAATTGGCCTGCCCAGCGGGGCGGGCGATGCCGGGCGGGTGCTGGTGGTGCGCGGGCGCGGCGGCGACTGGCCCGCCACGCCCGACGTGGAAGCGCTGGCCGAGAGCGCCAGCTCGTTTATCGGGCGCGACGGAGCCGGGCTGGGCGCACAACTGGCTGCCGCAGGCGATGCCAATGCCGACGGCCTGTTTGACCTGTTGATTGGCGATCAGGCCAACGGGGTTGCCTTCCTGCTGCTGGGCCGCAGCGGCGGCATGGGCCGCGAGGTGCGGCTTGATGGCCCAGAAAGCGGGCGGGTTGCGCTGCTGGCCCCTGGCCTGCGCATGGTGGCCGCAGCAGGTGATGTCAACCGCGACAACGCCGACGACCTGCTCCTTGGTACAGACGACACGCTCTACCTGGTGCTGGGCAGAATTGGCGCTTGGCCCAGCCAGGTGGATGTGAACCGCGAGGCAGCGGCCCGCTTCAGCCTGCCTGCCGGGGCCAGCGCCAGCGGCGTGGGCGACCTCAACGGCGACGGCTTTGACGACCTGGCCCTGGGCAACCCGGCCAACGGCAACCTGGCCCTCTACTGGGGCGACGCCGGACTCACGCCGGGCGCAAACCGTAGCCTCGCGCCGTTTGCCACGCTAGGCGGCTTTGGCGGCGTGGGCCAACTCGCTGCTCTGGGTGATGTGAACGGCGACCAGTTGAGCGACATGCTCTATACCACCGCCAGCGCCCCGCGCCTGGTGCTGGGCCGAAGCAGCGGCACATGGGCGCACAACGTGGAGTTTAACGCCTACACGCCCAGCCCGGACGGCTTTGTGGCTGCGGTGGGCGATGTGAACGCCGACGGCTTGAATGACTTCCTGCTGGGCGCAGCTGCCGACAGCAGTGCCTATCTCATCCATGGTGCGGCGACGCTGGTAGCCAACAGCAATCCCGCCGCTAGGCTCACCGGCGTGCTGGCAGCGGCTTCCGCGCCCTACGCCACCGGGGCCGACCTGAATTGCGATGCCTCGTCTGACCTGCTGTTGCTGCCCCAGGCCACCCCGCCCGCCGCGCCGCCCCGCGCTGCCCGCACCAGCGACGCCGACAACTTTATTCCGCCGGGCCGACTGCCGGGGGCCAGCATCACCAGCGGGCCGCCCGCCGCGCCAGCGCCCGCTAACCCGCGCTACGTGGACGACGACTACTGCGCCACATGCCGCAACGACGGCCTGATCTGGAACAGCACCGCCTTCAACAGCATCCAAAGCGCCCTCGACACGGCAGGCAGCGTGGGCACGGTGGTGGTGCGGCCCGGCGTCTACGCGCCCTTCACGGTGGGCAGCAGCCACAGCGTCGTGACCATCAGCGGCGTGAATCCCGACGCGGTGTTTGTTGATGGCAACAGCGGCCCGTTTGCCGCACGCATCAGTGGGGCGACCGGCGTGCGCCTGACGAACCTAACCATGCGCAACGCCACCGTGGGCGTTGACCTCGTCAACGCTGGCGTGGGCGGCTACAGCAACGCCGCCCTGCGCACCAGACTCGACCGGCTGGTGATCCACAACGTCACCAACGCGGTGGCAATGAACCGTGTCAGCACACTTGACCTCACCCGCAGCACGCTGGCGGGGCAAAACAGCAGTGGCCCCTACATCGCCGTGGGCAGCACGCCCGACAGCAGCGTGATTGCCAACTGGGAAGCGCCCAGCGCAGGCGGCACAATCCCCGACCTGCCCACATGGAGCATCGGCGCGGGCGGGCGGCTGCTGGCCGAGGATGGTCGCATCTATGCAGTTGGCGGCAACAACACCAGCCAGTTTGCCAGTGTTGCCCCTGGTGGCAGCTGGGTCAATCACGCCGCCGTGCCGGTCAATGTCACCGCCAACAGCCTGGTTGCCGCTGGCGACGGACGGGTGTTTGCCCTGCCGCCCGCCACGTTCGATCCCACACCGGGCCAGGTGCAGGCGCTCGCGGTGGATGGCGACTATGTCTACGTTGGTGGTGACTTTGCCACAGTGGACAACAGCGGCCAGGCCCTGAGCGCCAACCGCATCGCCCGCTGGAACCGGGTGACTGGCATGTGGGAAGCACTGGGTGCCGGGCTGAGCGGTATAAATCGGATCGTTAGCATTGCCGCCAGTGGCCCGAACAATGTGTTTGTGGCGATGGAAAACAGCAGATTTAGTGAGGTACATCGCTGGAATGGTAGCAGTTGGACTCGCATCATCAGGGAGGTGCGCTGGACTGGTGGCAGTAGTTGTTCCGAAGAGATTACCTCGCTGGTTATCCAGGGTGGCTTCCTCTACGTCGGTGGTTGTTTCACTGAACATACCGCTGATGGCACGAACTGGGTTGATAATCTTGGTGGCCTGAGTCACTACAGCCTCAGCACCTTTACATGGTCAGCGCCGCCAGGAGTCTCCCCCGGCACCTTTGGCCAGACCGCGATGGCGATGGTGGCTGATGCGTCGAGCATTTATGTTGCCACGGAGGATGGCCGCATTGTGCAGTATCGTCCAGCACTTTCCGATGTGCGGACGTTGCTAGAAGTACTCTGGAACGGCAGTTCGAGTGAAGTTTCTGCCGTCGCCCTCGATGGCACAACCCTCTACGTCGGCGGTTATTTTAACCAGGTGCAGCAGGAAATGGGCAATACCAATGCAATCCCTGCCAGCAACATCGCCCAGATCAACCTGGCCAACCTTGGCCAGAGCAACTATGCCAGCGCCGTTGGCAGCGGTGTCAACAGCAACGTCTGGGCGCTGGCTGCTGGTGGTGGAAGTCTCGTTGCAATGGGCAGTTTCAACCAGGCGGGCGGGGTAGCAGTCCCTGGCCTGGCGCGCTACCAGAGCAACACATGGAGCCGCATCGGCGGCGCAGCTTCATCGAACAATCACCGGGCCGTTGCCGTGGACTCAAGCGGCCAGTCCTACCTGGGCGGCAGCTTCAGCAGCCTCACCAACCCGGACAACAGCAGCTTCGCCGCCCACGACATCGCCCGCTTCAGCGGCAGCACATGGCAAAGCCTGGGCTCGGGCAACCAGGGTCTGAGCAGCAACCTTCCCGCCGCCATGCAGGTCTACTCGATCAGTGGGAATAGCTGGGCGGCGGGCGGGCGGCTGTGGGCTGGCCTGGGCGCGGGCGCAACCATGGTCGGCGATGACAACGGTTCGCTCTATGCCGTGACCAGTGGCACCAACTTCTTCCGCTACAACACGGCGACCAACACATGGCAGCGCCGGGCCGCCTTCCCAGTGACGACTGCCGCTGGCACCACCCTCGCCGTTGCTAGCGGCCAGATCTATGGTCTGGTTGGCGGCACGCAGCGGCTGGTGCGCTACGATCCCGCTGGCAATAGCTGGACGGAACCGGCGAGCGTACCCGGCAGCTTTAGCGGCTTCGGCAACATTGGGGCGGGCGTGGGCCTGGAATGGGACGGCGGCGACTTCCTCTACGCTACCAACGGCAACAACGGCAACCGCTTCGCCCGCTATTCGCTCAGCGGCAATGCCTGGGAAGACCGGGGCACCATGCCCTTCTCCATACACAGCGGGGGCAGCCTGGTTCGCCTGGGCGATTCGATCTATGCCGCACGGGGCAGCGCCGTCAACAGCACCGGACGCGAGATTGAACGGCTGGGGCCGCTGAATATCCCGGTCAACAAATTGACGGTGACGAACGTGGCCTTTGTTGCCCCGGCCTCCGCTGCCAGCCCCGACTGGATCAACGTTGACGCCAACACAGAGGATTTTGCCTACACATTCACTATGAACCAGTGGACGGGCGGCGGCACATGGCAGACGCCCACACCGCCGGGTGGCGCACTGTTGCCGCTGGCCAGCGCTCGCCTGCTCGACCAGAGCAACAACGTCTACCGCACTGCCATAGGCACGGCACTCACGGCGGGCTATTTCACGCCCCGCCCGGATGCCCGCGTCTCGCCGCTCTACTGCGCCACATGCGCCAACGACGGTTTTGTGTGGGGCGAAAGCGCCTTCAACAGCGTACAAGCCGCCATTGACAGCGGCGCACAACGGGTGTTGCTCGCCCCCGGCGTCTACCGCGAGTCCGTGTACATGGTCAGCGGCGTTCAGCTGATTGGGGCCGGGGCCGACCTGAGCGTGATTGAGCCGCCCGCCAGCAGCACCGCCCGCGCTATCGTTTCCGCCGAGGGCGTGCGGGGTGTGACCCTGGCCCGCGTGAGTCTGGCGGGCAGCGGCACGGCGGCCAACCGCCCGGCGGGCGCGATTATTGAGCAAGGAGCGGTTCAGGTGCAATTTGCTCGAAGCATTGTGCGCAACAGCAGCATAGCGCTCCAGATCAATGGCGATAGCACCAGAGCCGAAATCCTCAACAACAGCTTTGTGGGCAACGGCGCGGGCCTGAACGTGAGCGGAGCAGGCAGCGCCGGGCGAATTGACTTGCGCAACAACGCTTTCGCGGACCACAGTGGCACAGCCCTGAGCTTTAGCGGTGGCACGGTGCTGCATCGCTACAACGCCTACTGGCAAAACACAACCAGCATCAGCGACGGCACGGCCAACCCCCAGCCGGGCCTGGGTGATGTCGCCCGCGACCCGATGTTTATCAACCCGGCCAACGGCGACTACCGCCCCCAGGACGGTTCACCGCTGCTGGGCGCGGGCAACCCCAACGACCCCACCCCGCCCGGTGTCGGTGGGCGGATTGACATTGGCTACCTCCAGCGGGGCCAGGCCGCCTTCTACGCCGATGACGATTATGGTTCCAACAGCTTCAACGACGGCCTGGACTGGCAGGTGGATGCCTTCGCCAGCGTGCAGGACGCCCTTGACGCCGCCGCCCGCACTCTGGCCACAGTGGGTTGCGGCCAGACGGCCAATGGCACATGTGCCTACCAGATCACCGTGGGCGTTGGGCCGGGTAGCTACACGGAGCAGCTGCGGGTGCCGAGCCAGGTGCAGCTCATCGGCAGCGGAGCCGAACGCACCACCCTCAACGGCGGCGGTGGCAGCCCGATCACGCTTGACGGCGTGGTACATGTGAGCATCAGCGGCTTTACCCTGACTGGTGCCAGCGGCACGGCGGCGGGCCTGCGGGCTACCAACGCCGCTAACCAGATTGATGTGAATCGCACCATCATGCGTGGCAACAGCAGCGCAGTGCGTTTTGAGAATGGCGCCAGCGGCAAGGTTGCGTTTAACACCATCGTGAACAACACCACCAACGGCGTGCTGGCCGATGGCGCGGGCAGCTGGGCGCGGGTGGAAAACAATATCTTCTCGACCAACGGCACCGCCCTGCGGCAGCAGAACGAGGCGCAGCTGCTGAGTGATTTTAATCTGCTGCATGCCTCGACGACGGTCAACTACAACGGCGTGGCAGCAGGTGCTGGCGACCAGATCGCCGACCCCCGTTTTGCCAACGCCGCCGCCAACAACTTCCGGCTCCAGCCCACCTCGCCCGCTGTAGATGCTGCTGCCGCCTGGTCCACCCCGCCCGCCGGTGGCGGCTCCCGCGCCGACCTGGGCTACGCCGAAGTGCTGGCCCGCCCGCTCACCCTGCTCTTCGGCAAAGAGGGCATTTCATGCAGCATCGGCAACTCCGGCGTAGCTCAGGTGGAATTGGGCCTGCTGCCGGTTGCCGACGCAACCCGCCCCATCACCGACACCACAGGCATCACATGGTCGCCAGTGACGCTGACGGGCGCGGCGGGCACCACCGTGCGGGGCTGGACAGCCAGCGTGACACCCCAGGTGGCCGGGCTGCACCGCATCTACACCCGCGCCAGCGACGCGGCGGGCAACCGTGAAAACGACGGCCTGGTGCAATTCAGCGGGGCCTTTGTCGCCGACGGCACCACCCCGACCGTGAGTTGGGTGACGAGCGGGCCGTTCAGCAGCAGCGCCGCTGCCGTTGAAGTGCTAGCCCAGAGTGACGACGGCAGCACCCCAACCCTGCTGATCGAAGTCAACAACAGTCAGTTGATGGTTCCAGCTGGCTGGGTCGCCGCACCGTGGAGCGGCAGTGGCCCGCGCCAGTTCCGCGCCGTGCTGGCCCTGCCTGCGGGCAACCACAGCCTGGTGGCCCTGGCCCGCGATGCGGCAGGCAACAGTGGGCGCAGCCCGGCCCTCAGCCTGACGGTGACAAACCCGGCTCAGCACCAGGTGACCTTTGCCAGCCCGGCCAACAACAGCTTCACCAACCGGGGCAGCCTCACCCTGGCGGGCCATGTGCGTTTTGCCAGCAGCAACGGCAGTGGGCGTGTGCAGCTGCGGGTCAATGGTGGCGCACCAGTGGAAGCGAGCCTGGCTAGCCCCAACGCCAGCAGCAGCAGCTGGATAGCCACGGTGAACCTGGGTGCGCCAGGCGTACACACCATCACCGCCACGCCAATCAACGACGGTGGCACTGGCTCGGTCGCCACCCTGAACCTGACCCTTGATCAGACCGCGCCAACGCTGACTGTGCCCAACACGACGCCGATTGTGACCCGCAGCGTGAGCCTCAGCGGCAGCGTGAGTGATGCGGCGAGCGGTGTGCGGGCGGTGGCGGTGAGCTTTGATGGCGGCTTCGTCTGGGTGCCCGCCAGCGTGAGCGGCAGCACATGGAGCTTGAACTGGACAGCGCCGAACAGTCCGCTCAACGTGCGTTACCCGGTGCGGGTGCGGGCCACTGACAACGCAGGCAACGAAACCAGCAGCGCCCTCGCGGTGATTGTGGATACCAACGCGCCGGTGTTGGGCGCGATCAATTTCAATCATGCGCCGGAAAGCCGCCTCGACGGCAGCAGCGGCAACCCGCCCTTCCCGACCCTCAACGCCTCCTGGCTTGCGCCGACCGACGACGGCGGCAGCGTCACGCTGTACGCCGAGATCAACCAGTTGGCCAGTAGCAGGCCGACGACCCCGGCAGGCGGCAGCCTGAGTCAGCAACTCAACGGTGGCGGGGCCTGGTATCTGCACATGCGGGCGGTGGACGCGGCGGGCAACGAAACCAGCCAGCGTTTTGGCCCCTGGCTGGTGCGCGATGTGGGCACATGCGCCGTGCTGCCGCTGGAACTGGATGGACTGCTCGACCTGGAGCGGGGTGAGTGGCGGGGCGACCGCCACATGGTGGACGACGACGAGCGGCCCGCCAACCAGCAGGCCTTCTACGCCGCACTGGATGTGGACAACCTCTACCTGGGCTGGCGCGGCGCACGCTGGACGGTGGACGGCACGCTGACGGTCTACTTCGACAGCGGCGCGGGCGGTTCAACCCGCCCGGCCCAGCCACTGGACGGCGTGGCGGCTCTGCCCTTTGAGGCCGATCTAGCCCTGGCGATCACCAGCCCGACCGAGGCCAGCCTCTGGCGCTTCAACGGCACGTGGCAACCGATCAGCCTGCCCGCCGACCGCTTCGCCTTCAGCCAGGGCGGCGCGGGCGACACCGAGATTCGCCTCAGCCGGAGCGAG
>JALONX010000539.1 GCA_025454695.1 Chloroflexaceae bacterium | reverse complement strand
CCTGGGCCGCCGAAGCCTCCCGGTCATTGCAGCGAAACAGGTCAACCCCCTGGTAGTAGCTGGCGTTGCCCTGGGCATCCACCGTGAGCAGCACGCCGTGGCGGTGGCAGAGGTCGCGGGTGGCCTGCACCACGGTGGGTGTAAGCAGGCCCAGCCGGTAGTCGGAACAGAGCACCGCATCGGCCTGGGGCACCAGACGTTCCAGGGCTTCCAGCACATGCTGCTCGTCGGGCGGGGCCAGCGGGCGGCGATCAAGCCGATCCAGCCGGGCTACCTGCTGGGCCAGGCGGGGCGAGTCGTCGGCCAGGATGCGGGTTTTGCGGGTGGTGGGGCGTTCCGGCACGGTAATCAGGCCAGCCGGGGCGATGTTGGCTTCTTCCAGGGCCTGCCGCATCTGCTGGCCCTCGGCGTCGTCGCCCACCACGCCGATGATGCTGGCCTGGCTGCCCAACCCCACTACGTTGCGGGCGGGGTTGGCTGCGCCGCCCAGAATAATCTCGCGGCGCTGGAATTCTAGCACCGGCACGGGGGCCTCGCGGGAAAGGCGGGTGGCCTGGCCAAACAGGTATTCATCCAGCGACACATCGCCGACAATCAGAATGCGGCGGTTGGCCAGAGCCGGGATGGTGGATTGGAGATTGGAGGTTAGCGATTCCAGGGCGCAGTTCCCCGTTGGCAGTTGGCAGTTGGCAGTTGGCAGTTCGTGCGTAACTCGTAACTCGTAACTCGTAACTCTATACGACGGTAATTCCCGCTCCGGCCACCACTTCCCCGATGTCGGTGCATGGTTCGCCAGCAGCGGCGCAGGCCGCTTGTAGTTGGGCAGCCTGCTCGGGCGGCAGGGCGAAAAACAGCCCGCCCGAGGTTTGTGGGTCGAACAGCAGCATGGCGTGGGCCGCGTCTAGCCCTTCCGCCATGCGCACGTAGTTGTCTTTAAGCGCTGCAATGCGATTTCGCTCCAGCCCGCCGGGAAACACGCCTGCCTGGGCATAGGCCAGTGCCCCCGGCAGCAGCGGCAGATCGTGCAGGCGGATGCGCAGGCCAACGGCGCTGTTGCGGGCCAGTTCGGCGGCGTGGCCCAGCAGCCCAAAGCCGGTGATGTCGGTCGCGCTACGCACCCCCAGTTCTGCCGCCAGTTCCGCAGTTCGCCGGTTGAGCCTCAGCATGCTCGCCACCGTGGCGTTCAGGTCGTTTTCCGTCGCCAGCCCCCGTTTTAAGGCCGTGGTGACAATGCCGGTGCCCAGGGCTTTGGTGAGCAGCAGCCGGTCGCCTGGTTGGGCCGCGCCCTTCAGCATCATCCGGTCGGGATGCACCAGGCCGGTGACACACAAGCCGTATTTCGGCTCCTGATCTTGTACGGTGTGGCCGCCCACCAGCACCGCTCCGGCCTCGGCTACCTTATCGGCCCCGCCCTGCAAAATGGCGCTGAGCAGTTCTGGCGGCAGGTCAGCGGGCCAGGCCGCAATCGCCAGCGCCGTGATGGGCTTGCCGCCCATGGCATAGACATCGCTCAGGGCGTTGGCGGCGGCAATTGCGCCAAAGGTGTAGGCATCGTCCACAATCGGCGGGAAGAAGTCCACCGTTTGCACCAGGGCTGTGTCGGCGGACAGCCTGAAGACGCCTGCGTCGTCTGGCATGCCAAGACCAACAAGCAGATTGGGACTCGTGGGTAAATTGAGCGGTCGCAGCACCTGCGCCAGGGTTTCAGAACCCAGTTTGGACGCTCAGCCAGCGCATGCGGCCAGGGTTGTGAGTTTAATCTCTTCCCGTGTCATACGGGGATTATAGCATGGTCGGGGCAATGGAGGGGTTGTTTTTTACCGCCGAGCACGCGAAGAGCGCCGAGAAGCACCAAAAAAACTTGGCGTTCTCGGCGCTCTTCGCGATAAAGATGCTAGTACTACCCCATTGTCATAACGTAGATCGGCACGAAGATGAGGGCGGCGATGACCAGCAGACCCACGAGCAACTTGAGCTGTTCGGCGGTGCGGCGTGCGCCGAGTTGCTCGCGGGCGTCGGGAGCGTAGGGCACATTCTCCTGCTCGGCAAACAGCACCTGGCCCAGGTTGCTCGGCGTGCGGAACAGTGTGGTAAACATCGTCGTCACCAGTTCCTTCGCCGTAATCAGCGGTGGTGCCCAGTACGCCTCTTCCGGCGAAACTGGCACCCCCGTCAGGGCGCAGCGCAGTTCACCATTCACAACGGCGGGCTGGGGCGGTCGGGTGGAAGGGTGGCTCATTTCTACTGACATAGGGTACCTCCTTAAGTGTGTGGTTGTTTGTGATGCTGGAAAAGCACCGGATGCGAGTTACGAATGACGAGTTACGAGTTACGAGTTACAAATGGTGTACGGCAAAGGAAATAAAGGAATTAAAGGAAATGGCCAGTGGCTACATTACGTTATTTTTCTTCAATTCCCTTCTTTCCCTTTGGATAGCTGCGAATTGCCAACTGAGTCAACTCTCAACTGCCAACTGCCAACTGAAGTTAACTGCCAGCTGAATCAACTGCCCTCTGTTTTCACGCGCTGGACGAAGCGGGCGATTCGTTCCAAGGCCCGTTCCAGTTTTTCCATCGAGGTGGCGTAGCAGGCCCGCACATAGCCCGCGCCACTGGGGCCGAAGGCATCACCGGGCACCACCGCCACCTGCTCCTCCACCAGCAGCCGCTCGGCAAAGGCTTCGCTGCTGAGTCCCAGGTGGCCCACCTGGGGAAAGGCATAGAACGCACCCTGTGGCTCGAAGGTGGGCAGGCCCAGGCTGTTGAGGCCCGCCACCACCAGCTTGCGGCGGCGGTCGTAGTCGGCCACCATGTCGCGCACCGCCGCCTCACCCGAACGGATCGCTTCGAGACCGGCGTACTGACTGACCGTAGGGGCCGACATAATGGCGTACTGGTGGACTTTGCGCACGGCAGCGACAATGTCAGCCGGGGCGGCCAACCATCCCAGTCGCCAGCCCGTCATGGCGTAGGCCTTGGAAAAGCCGCCAAGCAACAGGGTGTGCTCCTTCATCCCCGGCAGGGCGGCGAAGCAGGTGTGTTCCACGCCATACACCAGGCGGTCGTAAATTTCGTCGGAAATCACCAGCAGATCGTGCCGTTCGGCCACTGCCGCCACTTCCAGCATGCGTTCGCGGCTCAGCACTGCGCCGGTGGGGTTGTTGGGGTAGCCGATCAGAATCGCCCTGGTGCGCGGGGTGACCGCTGCTTCCAGGTCGGCACCCGTCACCTGGAACTGGGTGGTGACGTTGGTAGGCACATATATCGGCACGGCATCGGCGAACATCACCGTAGCTGGGTAGGCCACAAAACACGGCTCTGGGATCAATACCTCGTCGCCATCATCGAAGATGGACAGCGTGGCGGCCTGCATGGCTTCGCTCACGCCCACGGTGATCAGGAGTTCAGTTTCGGGGTTGTAGTCCACCCCGTAGAGTTGGCGCAGGTGCGCGGCCAGGGCCACCCGCAGCTCCAGCAGCCCAGAGTTGGAGGTGTAGGCGTTGGTTGTATCAATTGCCTTTTTTCCCGCTTCTCGCACCGCTTCAGGGGTGGCAAAATCAGGTTCGCCCACGCCCAACGAAATTACATCTGGCATGGTTGCCGCAATATCAAAAAAGCGACGAATGCCCGAGGGCGGCACGGCACGAACACGGCGGGAAAGTCTTTCTCGACTCATACGCAGTCCTTCTTGATTGGCTGCGGATTTCGGGGCGCTGGAGCGACGGCAATTATGTGTGAAATCTCGCGCATACTAACAGGCTGTTCAAACAGCCTATCTTACCATAAACGAGTATGGAGATGCTAGGGACAATCGTTTTACAGCAGTCCTGAATTGTTCGGCACGCGAGTACTAGGCGCGGGTGCCACTGGAAGGCTATGCGCTTGCAAGCACCAGAAACCAGGCCTGCCCTGAATGGAGCCGAGAACCTATGGCAGTTGGCAAGCCAATGCGGCATGTTTTGATGTAGTACTCAGTCGTGTGCCCATCACCCGTCCAACATATCGCGCACTTTTTGCGTAAGCGCGGCGGGGGTAAATGGTTTTTGCAGAAAGGCGCGGGCCTCGTCCAGTTGCCCGTTTCGCCCCATGGCCTCGTCGGTGTAGCCCGAGGTGAAGAGAATTTTGGTGTGGGGGTAGCGCGTGCGTACCTGATCGGCCAGGGCTTTGCCACCCATTTTGGGCATCACCACATCGGTCAGCAGCAGGTCGAACGGCGTGGCCGTGGCATATAGCACCCGCAACGCCTCCGCGCCGTCCTGCGCCTCCACCACCTGGTAGCCCTGGTCGCGCAGCACGCGCACCGCCAATGCCCGCACGGTTGGCGCATCTTCCACCACCAGCACCCGCTCGCTGCCCCGAGCGAAGCCAAATGGCTCAACCCGCTGCGGTAGGTCATCGGCAATACCTTCGATTCGCGGCAGATAGACCTTAAAGGTGGTGCCCAGGCCCACTTCGCTATACACCCAGATGCTGCCTTTGCTCTGGCTAATGATGCCATAACATGTGGCCAGGCCCAGGCCTGTTCCGGCCCCAGGCTCTTTCGTGGTAAAAAAGGGTTCAAAAATATGCTGCTTCACCTCCTCGGGCATGCCTGTGCCAGTGTCGGTAATCGCGAGCATCACGTAGGGGCCAGGACTCACGCCACTATGATCAAAGGCAAAGGTATCGTCTAGCTCCACATTTTGTGTTTCAATCACCAGGCGGCCACCATTGGGCATCGCATCGCGGGCGTTGACCACCAGGTTCACCATTACCTGCTCCAGCTGGCCCGCATCGGCGTTCACCAGGCCCAGCCCTGGGCCAGTCTGGATCACTAGCTCAATATCTTCGCCCAACAAGCGCCGCAGCAGCCGATCCACATCCTGGAGCAACAGATTTAAATTGATATGGCGTGTTTCCACGACCTGACGGC
>JALONX010000538.1 GCA_025454695.1 Chloroflexaceae bacterium | reverse complement strand
GCCTGCCGCAGGTCGGCTTCCAGGCGCAGTTGTTCATGGCGGTAGGTGTTCAAGGTTTCGTCGTAGACCTGGTATTGTCCACCGCGCCCTTTGGCCCGGTACATGGCAATGTCGGCATGTTTCAGCAAGGTGCCCACCTGCGCGCCATCGCGAGGGTAGCAGGCAATGCCAATACTCCCGCCCACCCACAGGCGGTGGTCGCGCACCACAAAGGCCTGATCAAACTGGTGCAGCATGCGTTGGGCCACGGCGATGGCCTGTTTTTCATCGGCGCTGGTCAGCAGCACGGCAAACTCGTCGCCACCAAGGCGAGCCAGCAAATCGCTGGTGCGCACACAGGTGCGCAGCCGTTCGGCCACTTGCTTCAACAGATCGTCGCCGGTCTCGTGGCCCAGCGTGTCATTCACGGCCTTAAACCGATCCAGGTCAAGGTAGAGCACAGCGAACGGGCGCTCACGTTTCTGGGCAATATCCAGGGCTTCTGCCGTGCGAAGATGGAGCAGACGGCGGTTTGCCAGACCGCTCAGCGCATCGTAATAAGCCAGTTGTTCAATTTGCTGTTCGTGGTGCTTGCGCTCGGTCACATCCTGGGCTGCACCCAGGATTCCCACCACATGCTCCCCGGCTTCGTCCCATTCGGCGCAGGCAAAGTAGCGCAGCCAACGGGCGTCACCCTCACGGTTGATGATGCGAAACTCGGCCACATGGGTGCCGCCGTTCAGGGCGCTCTCGGCTAGTTCATCCAGAATAAACCAGTCATCGGGGTGAATCATGGTGGAGGAGCCAGGGTGAGTCTGCTTCGCCGTACTGTCGCCCGAATCGCGGGAAAGGCTTTCCTCCGTCACCCAGTCAAGTTCTAGCGCCCCGCCGGGCAAAAGTTTGAAGCGAAAAATATAATCGGAGGTCATCTCCGTAATGGTGCGGAACAGGCTTTCGCGGCGCTTGAGCTGGCTCGTGGAGGAGTGCAGTTTTTCCGCCACGTTGCGCATCTGGTTGCCATAGCGCCACTGCACCAGTGAAGCCAGAGTGACCAGCACAACTGCACAAACGATGACGATACTGCCAAGCCAGAGCGAGGGAGTGGTGGCAGCAAAAGCCACCACGAGCAGGCCAAACAGGGCCAGCACCAGTTGAAATTGCATGCTCAGGTGGGGCTGTTGGGTTTTTAGCAGGCGTTCGCGCTGCCACACAAGCACACTGGCACACAGCAGCATAGCAATGGCGATAGCACCGCCCGGAACCGAAGGCGCAAACCCCACCAGTACCACTGCCATCACACACAATACAACCGTGCCCCACACCACCATGCTGTAGTGAAAGGCCGGTTGCTGGAGCTCCTGCATGCTGAGATGGGGGCGGTAGGCCTGCCTACCAGGTGTTCCTGAGTCGGCGCTCATTCCTGCCTATCTTTCCGTTGTGCAACCAATTGTGCTTTCTATGATGTACCGTAGTAAGGCGCTAAAAGTTACGCCCATTGCTAACGACGATACATCAAGGTCAACGGTCACACTTGCGCCAGTAGCCGGTCAATTTCGGGCGCTACACGTTGCATCGCTTCGGCAGCGCTGCTCCGCCCTAAAACGATTTGTTGTAGTTCTGCTTGCATGATAGCACGAATCTGGGGCCAGGCTGCAAGAAGTGGTGGGGCATAGGTGTCTGGTACCATGGAGATAAATAGATTGAGCGGGGCCGCCAGGGCCACGGAGGCTCGTGCGCCGGGGGCGAGAAACAGGCCGGGGGCATCTTGCGCGGCAGCGGCGCTGCTGAGGTAGCGGGCCAGATCCATCGCGGCCTGAAGCCGGGCGGGATCGTTGTTCATAGCGACGGCAAGCACCCCCAGCCCACCAGTGGTGATACGCTGGCCCCGGTAGGTTGGCATGGGCAGCACGGCGAAGTTCAGGTTTTCATTGGCGTAGGCCACTGCCGGGCCGCTGCTGTCGGCGACCATAGCCCAGGCCTTCTGCCGAAAACCATCCTGCACCTCTGGCAGCGTTGCCAGGCCAAAGTTGGGCGGCGTTACCTTATGCACCAGGGTCAGTTCAGCAAAACGTTGCAACCCGGCCACAGCCTCGGGCGAAGCAAAGCCGAAGCTACGGTTCTCGTTCAGCAGCGGGCGCACCTGCGGGCCTTCGTTCATAAAGAGAGGCCAGACACTGAGTGAACTGCCGTCGAGGCTGCTGCTAAAGCCAGCCACCTGCCGGTCGCCATCCTGGAATGTCAGCTGTTTGGCTAGCTCCACAAACTGTTCGTATGTCCAGTCCGGGCCGGGAGGCGTAATGCCGCGCTCCTGAAACAGATCGAGGTTGAGGTACATAGCCGTTGGCGTGACCCACCAGGGCCAGGCCCAGGTCTGCCCGTTTACACGTACTGCTTGCAGCAATTGGGGAACGATGTCGCTACGATCAGCATCCGAGAGAAAAGCGTCAATTGGTGCCAGCACCCCAACTTGCACCAGTGGCGGTAACAGATCTGCTGGAAGGCGCACCGCATCCGCCCGTCCACCCTCGCGCAAGGCCCGTTCAAGCCGCCCCAGCCCCGCCTGGTCGGGCGTGTAGCCCATCACCGTCAGGTCAATAGTTGGGTTGGCGGTGCGAAACACCGCCACCGCAGCATCCACCGGGGCGGCGGCAGGGCTGCCGCTGGCATAGCCAGGCACCAGCAGGCGCAGCGGGCCGCTGTAGCCGCTGCTGCTCACCCGCACATCGGCGCTGGGTGGTGCCACCGGGGCCACTGCCACTGGTGTGGGGCTAGCAACTGGAGCGATGGTGGGGGCCACCGTGGGCACGGGTGTTGCAGCAACCGTGGGGGCAGCGACGGTGGTGGGTGCAGCCGGGGGCGGCGGTGTTGCTGGCGCAACTGGCGGAACCGTCGGCAGCGGGGCTGCAGGGCTAGCACACGCGCTCAGGGCTACCGCCAGCAGGCTGGCCCCCGAAAGTTTGAGCACGCGGCGGCGAGACAGGGTTGTGCGCTGGGGTTCCATCAATCGTCCTCCTGGGTTGCGCTGTTCAGCTCCACACGGCTGGCACATAAAACAAGACGGGCGGCCAGGCCGACACGTCACTTATAAAGTGTAACGCGACGAAGGAGGGAGAAGTTACGGGGACATGGATGACGGTTGAGTCACCTTGGATTGTTACCGCAGAAGACGGGGAGGAGCAGAGGAGGAATAGACGCAAAGAGATAAGTGATTAGAGATCTTTAGTAGTACACTGACAACGAAGTCTGTTTGCATGCAATGCAACGCGCTGTCATTCCGACCATAGGGAGGAATCTGCATTGCAATGCGTTGAAGACCCCTCCCTGCGGTCGGGGTGACATCGAGGCTTCATAGAAGAAGACGTTGTGTACAGGCTAGTAATCCGTCAATCGTCAATCCGCCTGCCCTGAGGCCCCCCCTGAGCCTGTCGAAGGGCTTGTCGAAGGGTCAATCGTCAATCCGCCTGCCCTGCCTGCCCTGCCGTTCGACAGGCTCACGAACCGCGAAGCCGAAGGGAGCTTGTCGAAGGGTCAATCTCCAATCGCCAAACTATCTCACCAGCAACAGCCAGCCAATTGCCAACAGCACCGTCAGCACCAGCAACACGACGATGCTGATGCGTTCAATATTGAGCAAGGAGCGATCACCTACCAGGACGTTCTCTTCACCAATAATAAAAAGGTGATGTTCCTTCTCGTTGAGCTGGTAATCCATCTCGGTGACCTGGCTACCGTTGATGCGCAATTCAGCCTCAACCAGGCGGGTGTCGTCGCCCACATGGTCAATGGCGCTGCGAAGCAGTTCGGCCAGCGGAGCAACACTGTGCCAGCGCCCTTCGTAGACATTGACCGAACCGCTGAACACCGGGCGAGCCGCCGCTTCCACCCGCCGCACGGGTAAATCCTCCAGATCATCGGTGTTGTTCCACTGCCGCCCGTTACGGGCCCACGTAAACACCTGCTCTTCAATCACTTCGCCGCTACCTTTGCAGGTGGGGCATGGTTGGGTGCCATAGCCCTGGCACGTGGGGCAGGTCTCCGTGAGCGACTCTTTGCGGGTGGTGCCTTCGGCGTCGCGGGTGGTTTGCGTGCGCTCAATGGTGCCCTGCCCATGGCACTGTTTGCATGGAACCTTGCCTTCACCGCCACAGCTTGTGCAGGTCAACACGCGGGCCGAATTGGGCAGCAGCAGTTCCTGGGTGCGCTCGGCGGCCCGTACATCTTCCGGCACCTGCACATCCCACACGCTTGGCGAAGGCAACAGTGCCGCATGCTCGTCCGCTTCGCGGGGGCGCAGCCGTGGTTCGGGCGCAGTGCGGGTTTCGTAGATGGTGCGCAGCTCGTAGAAGTAAAGGTTGTAACTTACAATTTGCTCGGGCTGCACCAGCTGCCCCAGATTCTGCTTGCGAAAGAAACCACCCCGGCTCCAGCGGTTGAGCAAACGGCGAATCACATTATGCCGATGCAGGTCATCGGCCCGTTTGCGGGAGTTGGACAAAAACTCACCAAAGTCGCCCGCCAACGTGTCACCAAGGGCCGCTTCAAGTGGGTTTTCCAGCCATTCGGCCACCGGCTCCCAGCGCGACTCTTCCATGTCGGCGCTGGCGTGATCGAGCTGAAAGCGCATGGCCTGGCGTAGCGCTGCAACCGCTGCCCCGGCACTGGGGTAGCGGGCGGCAGGCCCGGCGGCTAGCATGCGCCGCAACACCTGGTCTACACCGGTGAGGGCGGGGTCGCGGGTGGCCAGGGAGGGCAGTTCAGCCCCCGGCGCTGGCGGCACATCACCACTCACCATGTGGAAGATCAGCGCACCGAGGCTGTAGACATCCAGCGTCGGCGCGGCATCATTCTGGTCAAAGCGCTGTTCAGGAGCGGAATAGGGCGTAAACGAGTCGGCCTCAGCCAGGCTGCTCAAGTCAGGCGTGTCGGAACTGGCGGCCAG
>JALONX010000537.1 GCA_025454695.1 Chloroflexaceae bacterium | reverse complement strand
GAGTTGTTGACACCTGCCGAGCAGCAGACCTTCCGGCGGCTGGCGGTGTTTGTAGGTGGTTGGACGCTGGAACTGGCCGAGGCGGTGCTGGCTGATGAAGCGAAGCAACTTTCTGCGCTGGATCAGCTGAGTTCGCTGGTGAACCAGAGCCTGGTGCAACGGATTCAGCAAGAAGACGGTGAGCCGCGCTTTGTCATGCTTGAAACGATTCGTGAGTTTGCCCTGGAGCGGCTGCATGACCAGGGGGAATTGCCAACCTGTCAGCAACGCCACGCTGCCGCCATGCTGCGGCTGGCCGAGCAGGCGGCCCCATTGCTCACCGGCCCGGAGCAGGTGCAATGGGTGCAGCATCTCCGCCGCGAGCAGGACAACCTGCGGGCCGCGCTCCAGTGGGGACTGCATCATCATGTCGAAGTGGCGGCAAACCTGCTGAATCTCAACTGGGCCTTCTGGCTGCGCCATGTACTGCCGCGTGAAAGTCTCCATTGGCATCAGCAGGCGATTGGTCTGGGTGGGCATCTCGCTGTGCCGCTGCGGATCAAGCTTTTGCGGGCGTGCGGGCGGTTGTTGTGTGTGGTAGGGCAGGTTGCCCAGGCCGAAGCCTGCCTTCACGAGGCGCTGGGGCTGGTTCAACAGCACACAGATCAGGTGCTGCATGCCCAGGTGCTGAATGATTTTGCTGTCATTGCGATAGCAAAGTCCGACACGAACTTGTCGGTTTTTTATTATGAGCAAAGCCTGGCCCTTTTCCGTCAGCATCAGAACGTGTTTGGGCTAGCCCTGGTGCTGAATGGTTTGGGTAATGTAAATATTATCAAAGACCGCCATGCCGAGGCGGCTGCCTACTACGAAGAAAGCTTGCACTACTGGCGCCAGTTGGGCGATACATGGGGCATGGCGGCGGTGCTGGGCAACCTGGGCCTGATAGCCCGCTATGCCGGGCGGTATAGCGAAGCAGAGGCCTATACCCGCGAGAGCTTGAGCCTGCGCCGCGAGTTGGGGGCATTGTCAGGGGTGGCCATCGCCCTGGAAAATCTGGCCATGCTGCTCTTCTACCGAGACGAACATGACCAGGCGAGGGAATACTTTACCGAAGCCTTGCATATCTACCGTTATATGGATATGAAGAAAGAGCTAGCGACCTGCCTTGGGTTGTATGGCTTTTTCTGCACGACGATTGCCGATCTGTTGGGCGCTGAAGCAGCTTACAGCGAGATGTGTCGTTTAGGAGAATGGCTGCAAAATGACGATCTGCGTGGCGGTGCGTTCGTCGGGTTAGCTTCAGTTGCAATCCTGCGAGCTGATGGTGAGCAAACACTGGATCTGTTGACACAAGGTTTCGCCCTTTACCGCAGCCTGAGTGATGGACAGATTATTGGTTACCTAGATGTTGCTGCTGATCTTATGCTGTACGTGCAGCAGCACGAACACGCTAGTCGGCTGCTAGCGGCGATGTCGGCGCTACGCGACCGCCTTGGGGCACCCTTGCCCCCTGTGAGTCAGCCGCTCTATGAACAGCACCTGGCGCTGTTGCGCACGTCACTCGGTGCCGCGCGTTTTGAACACTGCTGGAACGAGGGTTATGCGGCTGACCCGAAGGCACTGATGGCGGAAGCATTAGGTCTGGAACGCCAGGAGGCCGAAGTTGGTGCAGTTGCATGTGAACCAGCCCCGGCTGCCCCAGCCGAGAGCTACCCGGCGGGCCTGACCCAGCGCGAAGTTGAGGTGCTGCGGCTGGTGGCCCAGGGTCTCACGAACCCACAAATTGCCGAGCAGCTGGTCATTAGCCGCGTGACGGTAAACGCCCACCTGCGCTCGATCTTCAGCAAACTCGATGTTGCGACACGCAGCGCTGCCACCCGCTTTGCGGTTGAGCAGGGCTTGACGAGTGACGAGTGACTGCCCACTGCTAATGCCCACTAATTAATGTTAGATTATTATTTCATAAGATGAGTGCATGGGCCGTCGGGCTGAAGCCCTCGGCTAGTATGGGCGAAGCCCGCCTGCCCGGACTATACCGGATGGGGTGTTTCATGTACATAAGCGTGTTGCGCGAGAAATACGAGAAAACCTCTTGCACAGACATATATAGCAGTCTCGGTAGAACCAGGAACCAAGAACCGAGAACCGCTGCGTTCCGTAGCGGCGTTCGCTTCACAACTTCAAAAGGACTGCTATATTTCATCCTTCATCCTTCATCCTTCATCCTTCATCCTTCATACACTGCCCGCCTCGTTCATGTGAACGATGCCCCGCTGTTCTCGCCCCATCGTAGCTCCAAACATTGTTCGTTTTATCTATGCACATGAACGATGCACACCTGCGCCCGTTGCGGTAGGCTAGCTCTGTCCTCCCGGAGTTGGCAACAGCAATAAGCAAGACAATAGCGTGTTGTCGGTTTTCACCATGTCCATTGTGGGTTGGTGTGCTTTTGTATACCCGCCAATTTGATTCCGGGTGTGGATGCTTGTGGAGCGCAGCAGTTGCAAGGAAGGAAGTGTATGCGACGGTTCAGAACGTTGTTTGTTGGCAGTGTGATTGCCCTGTCAATCACGGCGCTGGTGCTACCTGCCCAGGCCCAATCGGGCACCGTGACGGCCCAGGTGGATGGTAGTGGTTTTTCCACCAGTACGCAGACTGCCCAGGATGTGCTCGATAACCGCTTGCTAGGAGCCATGGGCACGGTGGAGGTGGTGGTGCGGCTTGGCGATGCGCCGCTGACTCAGGCGCTGCGGGCGCGGGCGACGAACGAGCGCACCGCCGCCAGCAGCATGAGCCGCGACCAGCAACAGGCTTACGTGGCCGATCTGGAACGCGATCAGGACGGGCTTTTGGCCCAAATGCAGAGTCTGGGAGCCAAAGAGATTGGTCGCCTGACCCATGCTCTCAACGCCGTCATTCTGTCGGTAGATGCGGCCCAGTTGCCGACGATTGCGGGCATGGCCGGGGTCACGTCGGTGAATCCGCTGGTGCATTATGAACTAGCCGATCGTGAGGTCAATGACGCGATTGGCGCTACAGCGGCGATTGAGTCCGGCGTGACAGGCCGTGGTGTAAAGGTCGCCGTCTTTGATTCCGGCATAGACTATACCCACAAGGAGCTGAGCGGCCCCGGCACGCTAGAAGCCTACGCACGGGCCTATTGTGGTAACGAAGCGGCGACCGCACCCTTCAGTCCGGCCTGTGGCACCGCCTACAACAATCCCGCTCCGGCGGATCTGTTTCCTAGCGCCAAGGTCTATGGCGGTTTCGATTTTGTGGGCGAAGTGTGGCCAAACGGCCCCGGTGGCTTCAGCGACGCCGACCGTAGCGAAGACCCCAACCCGCTTGACCTGGAAGGCCACGGCACCCATGTAGCCGACATTGTGGCGGGCCGCGAAGGGGTTGCCCCCAACGCCCAGCTGCTGGCGGTGAAGGTGTGCAGCGCCGTGTCGGGCAGTTGCAACGGCGTCGCTCTGCTGAAAGGGGTGGAGTTTGCGCTCGACCCCAACGGTGATGGCAGCATCAGCGATGCGGTGGATGTGTTTAACCTATCGTTGAGTTCTTCCTATGGCCAGATTGATGATGATCTGAGCCTGGCGGTAGCCAATGCAACCCAACTTGGCGTGGTGGTGGTGGCCTCGGCGGGCAATCAGGGCGACCGACCGTACATTCACGGCTCGCCCGCAGCAACCCCAGGGGTGATCGGGGTGGCCCAGACGACCGTGCCCTCGGCCAGCGCCTTGTTCATCAAAACGCCTGCCATACCAACTGGGGTGCAGGTCATTCCTCAGTCATGGGCCGCCGCACCGATTGCCCAGGCCGCACCGCTCACGTATATTGCCACCAACCTCGGCACCCAGCGGGGCTGCACTGATGCCCAGGGCACCTCGCCTTTTACGGCGGGCCAGCTGGCGGGGCAGATCGTGCTGGTGGATCGGGGCGGCTGCCCGATTAGCTTTAAGGCTGCAAACGTGGCACGGGCCGGTGGGGTGGCCATGGTGCTGGCAAACAATGTTGCCCAGGGGCCGTTTGATCCGCCTCCGTCGTTTTCGTTTGCGGGCGACGATGCAGCGAAAACGATTCCGGTCTACAGCATCACCCTGGCGGCGGGCAACCTGCTCAAGTCCAACTCGCTCAACCAGAACGCCCAGGTTGACCCGGCAACTGCGGCGAATGTTTTTGGTTCCGTGGTCACGACCTCATCACGGGGGCCAAACAATAGCTTCAATGCCATAAAGCCCGACATCAGTGCGCCTGGGGCGAGTGTCTCGGCGATTGCGGGCAGCGGCACCAACCGCGAGCCATTTGGTGGCACCTCGGGGGCGGCTCCGGTGGTGGCAGGCTCAGCAGCCCTTCTTCTCGAAAAGTTCCCCGAGGCCACGCCCCGTGAAGTGGCGGCCCGGTTGATGAATACCGCTTCGCCCGCCATCCAGATCAACCCGGCGGTGGCACCGGGGGTGCTGGCCCCGGTGGCTCGCATTGGCGCGGGCGAAGTGCGCCCCAACGCCGCGCTTAACGCAACGACCATGGCCTTTGCGATTGACCCGATTTTTAACCTGCCCTTTGCCAGCTCGTTCCCAGCCAGCCTCTCCTTTGGCTATCATGCGGTGTCGGAACCGATCACGCTGCGACAGCGGCTGCTGATCCAAAACCTGAGCGATCGGCCTCGTTCCTACACCATCAGCTCCGGCTTCCGCTCCCGCAACGGCACCGGGGTGACGCTAGAAACGCCGGAGCGAGTACGCATCGGCCCCGGTGGGCGGCGGCTCGTCACGGTGCGCCTGCGGATTGACCCCACGGATCTACCCGAATGGACGATGAACGGTGGCGTCTTCGGCGGCGACGGCTTCCGGCTCAATGGCATTCCTGCGGGCATTCCTGGCGTGGAGGCAGTGCCAGGGCTAGAAACCGACGGTTACCTGACCATCAGCAGCGGCA
>JALONX010000536.1 GCA_025454695.1 Chloroflexaceae bacterium | reverse complement strand
CGGTTCTTACATCCTATTCCGCGTGGTCATAGGGCTGGTTGGAGATACGCATCAGCTTGTCCCAGCGGTGCGTCGCATCCAGGTAGCGCGTGGTGCCCGACGCCGAGCGCATGACGATGCTGTGGGTGCGTCCGCCGCCACCGAAATATTCCACGCCGCGCAAAAACTCGCCACTGGTAATGCCGGTTGCGGCGAAGAACACCGAGTCGCTCTTCACCAGGTCGTGCGTGCCATAGACACGGTTTACATCGAGGCCCTGTTCAGCAATCAGCGCCCGCTCCTCATCGTTGCGGGGCCAGAGCTTGCACTGAATTTCGCCGCCGGTGCATTTCAGAGCGCAGGCGGTGATCACCGCTTCGGGCGCACCGCCAACGCCCATCAAAATGTCGGCGGGCGGGTTTTCAATCGCCGTCATCACCCCGGCGGAAACGTCACCATGCAGAATCAGCTTGATCCGTGCGCCGGTTTCACGAATCTGGCGGATGAGATCTTTGTGGCGGGGCCGATCCAGCACCACCACGGTCACGTCTTCAATCGCTTTACCCAGAGCGCGGGCCACGTTGCGAATGTTCACATCTACCCGAGCGTTGATGTCAATCACACCTTTGGCTTGCTCGCCCACCGCCAGTTTATCCATGTAGGCAATGCCCTGCCAGTTGTAGAGCGAGCCGCGTTCGGCCACCGCCACCACCGCAATTGCGCCGGGCATACCTTCTGCCAGCAGCGTGGTGCCTTCCACCGGGTCTACCGCAATGTCCACCTCAGGCCCATCGCCCGAACCGACCTGCTCGCCGGTGTAGAGCATGGGCGCTTCGTCCTTTTCGCCCTCGCCAATCACCACGACGCCTTTCATGGGCATAATGTCGAGGGCCACCCGCATAGCGTCTACCGCTGCCTGGTCGCCTGCATTCTTGTCGCCCCGCCCCATCCAGCGGGCGCTGCGGAGGGCGGCGGCTTCGGTTGCACGCACGAGATCCATGCCAAGGTTGCGCTCTATCTTCATCGGCTACCTCCCTGTAGAGTAAAACGAAAACACAAAGCACTGCTCCCTGAGACGCATGGTAGTGGGCCGGTTGCTGGCTCTAGTGTGCAGAACGGATACAAGAACGTGGTATCGTCGCTATCAATTTTGTAAGCTCACTACGCCGATTGTAGCACACTGCGGTGCGGCTGTCTAAAGATTACTCTGCCCGGTTACAGGCTCATGGTACAATAGTTGAGATGTATAAACATTATGCCAGCGTGTATGATGGAAGCGGCCAGGTGCGCTTTGCGCTGTTGATGGCCCAATACCTGGAAGAGCTGTTGCAGCGCCATCCCGTCGGCGGGCGCAATGTGCTGGAACTGGCCTGCGGCACCGGAACGCTGGCGCTGCTGCTGGCCGATCAGGGCTACCATGTCATAGGTGTCGATCAATCGGCGGCCATGCTGGCCCAGGCCCGCGCCAAGGCTGACAACGCGGTTCTTTCCGGCAGCGTTGCGTTTTTTCAGGCCGACATGCGTACACTGGCCGGAGACCGGAGACCGGAGACCGGAGACGCCGATACACAGTTGGCAGTTGGCAGTTGGCAGTATGGAGAAGACGCAGCATCGTTCATCGTTCATCATTCATCGTTTGATCTGGTGACGTGTACCTATGACAGCCTGAACTATATGCTAACGGAGGATGACCTGCTGGCCTGCTTTCGCGGCATTGAGTCGGCCCTTGTGCCCGGCGGTCTCTTTGTGGGCGACATGAACACGCGCTACTTTCTAGAACAGCAGTGGGGCGCGTGTGAAGTGCTGGAGCAGAGCGGCTACGTGCAGGTGAGCCAGAGCCACTTCGATGCCGACCTGGCCCAGACCACCATGGCCCTCACTGGCTTTCTCGGCAACGACGATGAGGGCTACACCCGCTTCGATGAGGTGCATGCCGAGCGGGCCTACCCTGAGCCAGTGGTGCAGGCGCTGCTAGCGGAGGCCGGTTTGCAGCCTGAAGCCGTCTACACCTGCTTCACCTTTGAGCCGCCGGACGAAGCTGCCCACCGGGTGATGTGGGTTGCCCGCAAAGTTTGACACGGTGACACGATGACACGATGACAGACCAGTTGCAAACTGGAAACTGTGAACTGCCCACGCTTTTCAAGCTTCGGCCTCCGGTCTTCCGTCTCCGGTAACTCGTAACTCGTAACTCATAACTCGTAACTCGTCATGCTGCTCACCATTGACATCGGCAATACCAATATCAAGCTGGGGGTGTATGAAGGGGCGACCCTGTTGACCCACTGGCGCGTCACCACCGAGCGCAACCGGCTGGCGGACGAGTATGCGGTGCTGGTGCGTAACCTGTTTGCCATGGCGCAGCTCGACATGGGCTGCATTCAGGGCTGTGCTATCTCGTGTGTGGTGCCGCCGCTGGTGCCGCAGTTTCGTTACCTCTGCCGCAACTACCTTGGCCTGGAGCCGCTGTTCGTGAACTCGGGAATCAAAACTGGCCTGCACTACAAGATCGACTCGCCCAACGAACTTGGCTCTGACCGGGTGGCCAACAGCCTGGCCGCCTACCGTGCATATGCTGGCCCGGTGATTGCATTAGCCTTTGGCACGGCCACCACCCTGGACGTGGTGACAGCCGGTGGCGAATATATCGGCGGTGCGATTGCCCCCGGCATCGGCATCAGCGCTGATGCCCTGTTTCGGGCGGCGGCGCGGCTGTTTCAGGTGGAATTGGTGCGCCCACCCAACATTGTTGGCACCAACACCGCCGATCAGATTCAGTCTGGCCTGATTATGGGCTATGCGGGCCTGGTGGAAGGGCTGGTGAGCCGAACCCAGCGCGAGTTGGGCGGGCCATGCCCGGTGGTGGCCACTGGCGGCTGGGCCGATGTGATCGCCCAGGAGACCAGCGCCATTTCTGCGGTAGAGCCATACTTAACGCTTGAGGGGCTACGGCTGATTTATGCGATGAATTGTGAGTAGTACTGTGAGTGTTACCAAAGGCGGAGACACATAGCATAAATTCGTAAGCGGTGGTAAAAACAAAGATGTTGTGGATTGAGCAATGACGCATGATGGACAGCAGAAAAATTGAAAAAGAATTTGACTGAAGTTTGAAGAAAGGCATAACTATGGAACCGAATGAGGAAACGCCCCGCCCGAAAGAGATTGGTTGGCGGATTGTTGTGGCTAGCCTGGTGTTGCCGCTGGCCTGGGTGGTCACTGGCAGTGTGACCCTTACCGTGCTGGTTGCGGGCTTTAGCTTTCTCAGCGTGGCCCAGCTCCACCCGGAGATTGCCCAGATAACCCGTGAGAGCCAGCCCTTATACATGTTGGTTCGGGTTGCACCGCTGGTGGTGGTGGCTATCTTTTTGGCGGCCCTGGTGCAAAGCGCCAGAAGCCTCTTTTCCTGACGTGAGGCACATGTGACAGTTCTACCCCCACCAGAGCAGAAGGCAGTGTATGTTGAGGAGATGTTCTCCCGCATTGCCCCCAGCTATGACCGGCTGAACCGCACGATGACCTTTGGTCTCGACCAGGGCTGGCGGCGGCATGTAGTGGAACAGGTAGCCCCGCCCGTGCAGGGCCGGGCGCTGGATGTGGGCACCGGCACGGGCGATTTTCTGCCCCTGCTGGCGGCCTGGGCGCGGGAGGGGCTGACGGTAGGGGTAGATTTCGCCCTGCCGATGATGCAAAATGGGGTGGCCAAAATTGAGCATCTGCCCCACCACGCGGCGTTTGTGAATGGCGATGCCCTGTGTCTGCCCTTTCCCGACAACTGCTTCGACGCCATCACCACCGGCTTTGTGATGCGCAATGTCACCCATATTCGGGCGGCCTTTCGGGAAATGTGGCGTGTCGCCCGGCCCGGCGGCGCGGTTGCATGTTTAGAGGTGGCCCAACCCCGCAACCCCTTGCTGCGGCTGGGCCACTGGCTCTACTTTCAGCAGGTCGTGCCTGCGCTGGGTGGGTTGCTCAGCGGGGACTCACGGGCCTACCGCTATTTGCCCCAGTCGGCCCGCCGCTTCCCGCCGCCGCCAGCGTTAGCCGAACTGATGCGGCAGGCGGGCTGGAGCGAGGTGCGCTATCGCCTGGTTGGCTTCGGGGCCGCCGCCATCCATGTGGCCGTGAAACAATAGCGGACGAACAAACGTACAAGTTTGGGGGTTAGGGATTAGAGATTTATCACAGTTGGCAGTTGGCAGTTGACCTATGATTATTGTGAGGTCGGAAGTATTTAGAGTAGTGGAGACGACTGCAAACCGCAAACTGGCAACTGCAAACTGATACAACAATGGCACGTAACCGCGATTTTGACGACGAAGATGAATATGAGCGCCCGTCCCGGGAGAACATGATGCAGCGGCGGCTGCGCAAAGCCCGTGGTGAGGACGTGGATGACGACGACGACATCGGCTACAACGACTATGCCGATGACGAGCGCGACTACGCGCCCCGCAGTTTGAGCCGCCCGGTGAGGCGCTCCTACGCGCCTGGCTATGAGTCCGGCGGTGGTGGCGGGATGGGCTGTAGCCCCGGCCTGCTGGCGACGCTGCTGGGCGTAGTGGCGGTGGTGCTGCTGGGGTTGTTTTTCGTCAATCGTATTGCGGGGAGTATTGGCGGGTTTTTCTCAGGTGGCCCCAACATCGCCACGCTGATTGTGACGCCGACACCAGAAATCCGTACCGGCACAGCGGTTATCCAGCGTATTCAGCAACTCAATCGGCTGGAAACAACGTCGTATACGGTGGAGCGGGTGATTGAAGTGGGCCAGGGCAGCGCTATTCAGCTGCCGCTGCTGGGCGATCTCGGCTCCGACCGGCTGCTGCTGATTGCCCACGGGAATGTGATTGCCGGGGTTGACCTGGCGAAACTGCGCCCGGAGGATGTGACCGTTTCAGCCGATGGTCGCAGCCTCAGCCTGCGCTTGCCGCCGGTAGAAATTTTCCGCCAGAGTCT
>JALONX010000535.1 GCA_025454695.1 Chloroflexaceae bacterium | reverse complement strand
CGCGAAGGACACGGAGAGAACGGAGGGCCGACAGTTTTCTGTTTCTTCCTCTGCGTCCTCCGCGTCCTCCGCAGTGAATTGCGCTAGCGCCCTTCCCGCTCGACGTACTGGCGGCGGTAATAGTCCATGTATTCGCCCGACTTGATCGGACGCCACCAGGCTTCGTTGTCAACAAACCAGCGCACCGTCTTTTCCAGCGCCTGGTCGAAGCTGTGGCGGCTGTGCCAGCCCAATGCCTGCAACTTGCTAACATCCAGGGCGTAGCGGCGGTCGTGACCGGCCCGGTCGGCCACATAGGTAATCAGGCTGTGGGGCTTACCCAGCAGGTCGAGGATTTTGCGAGCCATGTCAATATTATGTGTCTCAACACCCGTGCCAACGTTGTAGATTTCGCCCAACTGGCCCTTGTGCAGCACCACATCAATCCCTTCGCAGTGGTCTTCCACATACTGGTAATCGCGCTGCTGCATGCCGTCGCCATACATTGGCAGCGGCTGGTTATCAAGCGCATTGGTGGTGAAGAGGGGCACAGCCTTTTCGGGGTAGTGGAACGGGCCGATATTATTTGAACCACGGGTCGTCGTCACCGGCAAGCCGTAGGTGACAAAATATGCATACACCAGATGCTCGGCCCCGGCCTTGCTGGCCGAGTAGGGGCTGCGTGGCTCCAGCGGGTCGCCCTCCTTTGAGCGGTTGGGGGCCGGTATCGCGCCATAGACCTCGTCGGTGGAGATGTGATGGAAGCGCTCCAACTGCTGCTCGCGGGCCACTTCCAGCAGCACCTGGGTGCCACGGATGTTGGTTTCGGTAAACTCAAACGGGCCAAGAATGGAGCGATCCACATGGGTTTCAGCGGCAAAGTTCACAATCGTGTCAATCTGGTGTTCGCGCACCACTGCCCGCACCGCCTCCAACTCACAAATATCGCCCTGCACAAAGCGAAAGTTGGGGTTGCTCGCCACCCGATCCAGGTTTTCCATCCGCCCAGCATAGGTCAACTTGTCGAAAACCACAAGTTTATAGTTGTACCGTTCCAACATGTAATGGACGAAGTTCGAGCCAATAAAGCCCGCCCCGCCCGTGACCAGTAGATTTTTCATCCATCCTCCAGAGTGATTGCAGATTAACCATTGCAGATTGCAGATTAACTCTGGTCAAGCTACCATTTTTGGGGCGCTGCGTCAATTGACAAAATTCTCACTCGCATCTGAACACTGTCTGACGCATTGCTCACGCCCCGATACGTAACTTCTTTTCTTGGTGCCTTTGTGCCCCTTCGCTTCCTCAGGGCAGGCTTTGTGAGAGCTAGTTCATGCAGAATCTGCGTGAGGGTTCAGGCGGGCGTTTTTGGCGCGAGACTGGTCGGCTAGCCCGGCTTTGTAGGCCAGCACCTGGTTGAGCAGGGCCGAGTCGGCGCTGGCAAGAATTTGCACCGCCAGCAGCCCGGCGTTGCGTGCCCCGCCAATGGCAACGGTGGCAACCGGCACCCCGCCGGGCATCTGCACAATCGAGAGCAGTGAGTCCAGCCCGTTGAGGGCTTTGCTCTGCACCGGCACGCCGATGACCGGCAACGGTGTGTAGGCGGCGACCATGCCGGGCAGGTGGGCCGCCCCGCCCGCCCCGGCGATGATCACGCGCAGGCCACGGCTGTGGGCCGTGGTTGCATACTCGGCCATGTCTGCTGGGGTGCGGTGGGCCGAAACAACCCGTAGTTCGTAGGACACGCCAAACTCGCGGCAGACCTCCGCCGCGTCCTGCATGGTGGGCAAGTCGCTATCGCTGCCCATGATGATGCCGATCAACGGGCTCATAATAAAGGGTTTAACTACGTACTGCGTACTGCGTGGTGCGTGGTGCGTAATCCGTGAAACGTGCTAAGTGCTTGCAGCTCGCAATTCGTAATTCGTAATTCGTAATTCGCAACTCATTTTGTCATCGTGTCACCCTGTCAATTGCACGAGGGCGGCGGCGGCGCGGGCCGTGGACTCAGCGGCGGCCAGGCTGGGGCCAAGGGCGGTGACATGGCCCATTTTGCGACCCACCCGCACCTCGCGCTTCCCATAGAGGTGCAGATGGGCACCGGGCACCGCCAGAGCTTGCCGCAGGGCCTGCGGGTTGCTCGCGCCGTCGCGCCCGCCCAGCAGGTTGACCATCACGGCTGCCGGGCTGCGCATGGCGGTGTCACCAAGGGGCCAACCCAGCACCGCCCGCAGGTGGTTCTCGAACTGTGAGGTGACGCAGGCTTCAATGGTGTAGTGGCCGGAGTTGTGGGGCCGGGGGGCCATTTCGTTGTAAAGCACCCGGTCATCCGCCAGCAGAAACAACTCCACCCCGAAGATTCCCACGCCATCCACCGCTTCAACCGCACGCACCGCCAGGCTGGCGGCTTGCTCCGTCAGCGCCGGGGGCAGCGGGGCCGGGGCACGCACTACATGGCAGATGTGGTTTTGTTGCACCGTTTCCACCACCGGGTAGGCTCGCGTCGCGCCGTCGCGCCCGCGCACCACCATCACCGCCAACTCGTTGGTGAAGGGCACAAACGCTTCCACCAGCAGCGCCCGCCCGTTGCGGGCCAGCCGTTCCCAGGCCGGGCCGAGGTCGCGTTCCGAGCGTAAGGTAGCGTTGCCGTAGCCATCGTAGCCGTCGCGGCGGGCCTTCAGCACCAGCGGCCAGCCCAAAGCGGCGGCGGCTTCCAGCACCTCGGCAGGCGTGGCCACAGCGCGGTAGGCTGGCACGGGCAGCCCGGCGGCGGCGATGCGATTCTTCTGCACCAGCTTGTCTTGAATGCTGGCCAGGGTGATGGCGGAAGGGTAGACCGGCAGGCCGTAGTCTTCCAGCCAGGCCAGCACGCCCGCGTCCACAAATTCATTCTCCAGCGTGACACAATCGCAGCAGGTAGCAAAGCGGGCCAGGGTCGCCCCATCGTCCCACGGCCCCACAATCTCGTGCTGCGTGAGTCGGCCCGCCGGGCTGTCGGGGCTACGCTCAAAAATCACCGTTTCCAGGCCAAGCGAAATCGCCGCCTGGGTGAGCATCTGGGCCAACTGGCCCCCACCAAGAATGCCGATACGTGTCATAGGGCGTATGATAGCACAGAACCGAGAACCAAGAACCGAGAACCGAGAACTTGTATCTCGTAAAACGTGAAACGTGAAACGTACTGCGTAGCTCAGCACGCAGCACGCAGCACTGTGTTCACTCGTTACTCGTCACTCGTAATTCGTCACTCGTCACTCGTCACTCGTCACATCACATCCGCAGCACCAGACGGTGCCAGGTGCGCTCGATCACGGTCTCGCCGGGGACGGGGGTGTAGGGCTGCTCAATCGGCAGAACCACCAGCTGCATGGTGCGGGAAAAGTCGTGTCCTGTGGCGTCCCAGGCTAAAATCTCTGCGCTGAGTCGCGCAAGCAGGGCTGGGTCGTTGCCGTAGCTGCGGATATGTAGCCTCACCCGCTGCTCCAGCGGCGAGGCGGCGGGTTCAGCCTGGGGCTGCTCCACCGCTTCTCTACCCATATGCTGGTCAGTCGGCTCCGGTGGCCCGGCAAAGGCACATAACCCCCGCTCGCTCACCACACCAATGGTGGTGTAGGCGCGGTGCTGCCGTGTCCACGAAAAAAAAGCTGGCACGAGGTCACGTTCCACCACCGGGCCGTCGGCACCAAGCATGCAGGTGCCTTCCATGCGGAGCGCCAGCCAGAGAAAGAGTGAGCGCCAGATGTCTAGAAAAGGAACATCAACGCCGGTTGCACTAGTCTCGTGCAAACCAGTAAGCCAATCATAGATTGTATCGGCAGCCGCAGGCGGTGGCGAATCGACAAACAGGCTTAACCCCGGTTCAGGGCCAAGATGAAGTGTCGTTCCGCTGCCCGCAAACGCGCCCCGCAGCCGCATAAAACCACATTCTACAATCGAAAGATTGCGGAGACTGCCATCGGCCTGTTTCTCAAATGCAATAGACTTTTGCGGCCCCCGCAGCGACAGCGGCAGCAGCAACCGCCCGCCCACCCGCAGCTGCTCGCGCCAGGCCGGGGCAATATCCCACGCCCCCACGGTGAGCATGATGCGGTCATAGGGTGCAGCTTCGGCATAGCCCAGGCCGCCATCGCCACACACCACCCGCACCTGCGGAAAGCCTGCCGCCAGCAAGTGGGCACGGGCATCGGTCACAATGTCGTCGTCAATGTCAATGGTGGTGACGCTGCCCGTCGGCCCGACAAGCTGGGCCAGCAGGGCGGCGTTGTAGCCAGTGCCCGCGCCAATCTCCAGCACATGCTGGCCTGGCTCCAGCGCCAGTTGTTCCAGCATCAGGGCCATAATTGCTGGTTGGGACGAGGAACTGATAGGCACGCCATTGTCGAACTTGGTGGGAATGGCTTCGTCCTGGTAGACCTGTTCCAACGGCAGGTGGGGCAGAAAAAAGTGGCGCGGCACGGCCAAAAATGCGGCCTCGACCGCTGGGCTGGCAATCGTTTTCTTCTCTTTGAGCATTGCCACCAGCGTCTGGTGTAATGCCCCTTCATTGCTCGTTTCCATCCCATCCTCCCGTTCGTCGTTTCAGGCACTTGTACAAGCAGTGTAGCACAACAGATGATGCTTCACGGTGCAAATGCCGCAACACGATTGCTGCAAACAGCACGTTGCATCCACTGCGAATCGACCAATTGTCTCTGTTGCAGCTGGTCTGCCTGTGTTACGATAGACGGAGGTAGAACAACCATCGCCGCGCTTTGACATATAAGGAATTTCCGTGGTCACTCAATCGCAGCCAACAACCGGCCTTTCGCGCTTCGGTCTGCCCGTAAACGATCTTTCCATGGTGCTGGTCGTGTTGATCTGGGGTCTCAACTTCAGTGTGAGCAAACTTTCGCTCGGCCAATTTCCGCCGCTGGCTTTTGCGGCCTTGCGCTTCACCATTGGGGCATTGCTGCTCGCAGTTATTTTG
>JALONX010000534.1 GCA_025454695.1 Chloroflexaceae bacterium | reverse complement strand
GGGCTTTATCCCGGCCCCAGCGCCCTTCGCCGCCGTGGCGATGTTTATCGCCGGGCTGATTGGCCTGCTGCCCTACCTGCTCGACCGCTGGGCCGCGCCGCACCTGCCGAGCGCCCTGCGCACGCTGGTCTTTCCGCTGGCGGCGGTAGCGCTGGACTACGGCTTCTCCTTCGCCGTTACCGGCACGATTAGCTCGATCGCCTACACCCAGTTTAGCGTCGGGCCAATCATGCAGCTGGCGGCGGTGGCGGGCATCTGGCCGATTACCTTTCTCATCAACTGGACGGCAGCGGTGGTGAATGCCACATGGGAACGGGGCCAGTTCTGGACGGGCTGGCGTAGCCCGCTGGGGGCGTGGGCGGTGGTGATGGCGCTGGTGCTGGTGGGCGGCGGGCTGCGGCTGGCCCTGGCGCAACCGGGCGAGGCCAACGTCAAGGTGGCGGGCATCGCCCTGGACACGCTGGCGATTGGCGAAGTGGCCCACAAAGCCCAGACCGGCCAGACCGTGGATGTGCCACCAACGGCTGACTTCACCACGCCGGAGCTGCAAACCGTGGCGGGAGCAATGGGGGCCTTCTTCTCGAACCCCGACGACCCCACATTTGCGCCGGTGCGGGCCGAAAACGAGCGCATCCACAACGAACTCTTCGCCCTGAGTCGGCGCGAGGCCCGGGCCGGGGCGCAGATTGTGGCCTGGTCGGAGGCGAACGCTTTTGTGCTGAAGCGAGACGAGGCGGCGTTTATCGCCCGTGGGCAGCGGCTGGCCCGTGAGGAAGGCATCTACCTGCTGATGGGCATGGTCACGATAACGCCCGGCCAGGAGAAGATCGAAAATAAAGTGGTGACGATTGACCCGCAGGGCCAGGTTGCGGCGACCTACTTCAAAAACAAGTTGCCGCTGGGCGAAAACTCGGTGCAGGGCGACGGCACCATCCCGGTGATTGACACGCCTTATGGCCGCCTGGCCGCCGTGATCTGCTACGACATGGACTCACCGGACTTCATCCGCCAGCTGGGGCGGCAACAGGTTGATCTGGTGGTCGCCGGGTCGGGCGACTGGCAAGCGATTACGCCCTGGCACGCCCATGTGGCGGTGGTACGCTCGATTGAAAATGGCTTTGCACTGGTGCGGCCCGTGCGCAATGGTTTGCTCGTCAACGCCGATCAGTATGGCCGCATCACCGGCAGCCTGGACTTTTTCAGTAGCCAGGAACCAGTGCTGACCGGGCCAGTTGCGGCCCGCCATGTGCCCACGCTCTACCCCTACGTCGGCGATGTGGTGGCGGTGTCGGCAGTGCTGGGCTGCATCGCCATCGCCCTGACGGCGCTGGTGGGCGGGTTGCGGCGCATGCTGGCGGGGCGGCGGAGGTTGGCGGCGGCCTGAAAACGACGAGCGAGGCACGCTGAACGCGGATAGTGAAACTGAGTGCGTAACCTAGCACACACAACACCAAGCCCCCAACGCTATTGCAGCGTCGGGGGCGTGACATTTCCGGTTTAGCAACGGATACCAGCTTTCCGGCACGGGCAGCTCGCTCTCACCTCCACGAACCCAGACATGAAGCTGCGTTGGCCTGCATGCATTGGGCGCACCGCCCCTCAACGCAATATCTTCTCCATCGCTTTGCCCTTCGCCAGTTCATCAATCAGCTTGTCAAGAAAGCGAATCTTCTGCATCAGCGGGTCTTCGATCTCCTCCACGCGGATACCACAGATGGTGCCTTTGATCAACGTCGTGTTTGGATTTATCGCGGGGGCCTGCGCAAAAAACGTCGCAAAGTCACTCTGTTGCGCGAGCTGCTGCTCAAGGCCAGCATGGTTGTAGCCGGTCAACCAGCAAATGATCTGGTCAACTTCGTCTTTGGTGCGATTCTTACGTTCCGCTTTCTGAACGTAAAGCGGATACACCGACGAGAACGCGGTGGTGAAAATTCGATGTTGGGGCACGGTGCTTCTTCATCCTTCGGCGTATGTACTACTGTGGGCGTACCTTGCGACTTGAAAGATCTAAAAATATGAAGGGGAGGAACATAGTGCTCAGATGAGATTAGCCCCCTTGGGGGGAATTCAGATGAACGAACAAAACGCCGGAAACTTGGTTCACAGACCAATAATTACTCTGTAAACGAAGTTTCTTTGTTTCCAACGATCAGCGTTGTCATTCCGACCGCAGGGAGGAATCGGCAGTGCCGTTCGTTGAAGACCCCTGCCTACGGTCAGGGTGACAATGACAAAGCATGGAAAAAAACGTTGTTTACAGAGCACTAAGTGGGCTACGGCGTAAGTAGCTCGGCATACACATCATCCTCACGATTATCCCAGATGTCGTTGAGTGTAGCCTCGCTCGCTTGTTGCTAGAAGATGCTATCTCCAGGTAGAATTGACAACCCTCATCAGCGATGGGCATTAGTTCACCTTCTCACCCTGCCGTCCTGTCACCCTGTCATCTTGTCATTGCGCCATCCCCGTGCTACACCATCAGCCCATTCAACTCCAGCCAGAAGCGCAGGGCGGCGAGGCCACCCACAATCAGCAGGGTGGGCAGGATGGCGACGGTGGCAGGGCGGGCCAGTTGTGCGGGTCTGGTGATAGCGCTTTCGTAGCCAAGAAACAGGCTAGTGAGCAGCAGGCAGACCAGGTAGAGCACGCCCAGGATGCCGAGAAAGGCCACAAAAGCCAGCGGCCAGTACATAAAGCTCAGGTTGCCATAGATCGCCGCCAGCACCAGGAAATTGACCCCCAGAATACCCAGCAGTTCGCTCCAACTCCGCAACACTGGCTGGCTATCGTCCACGTCCTTGCGCAGCGAAAGGTTGAGCATCAGGTGCAAAATCACCCCTAGCCCCACCCCCAGCCCCATGCCGGTGAGCGTGCGCAGCCAGTTCATCGGCTGGTAGAGGTGGGGCAGCCCCACATCCTCAAACAGCGAATTGAAGCCATCCACAGCCATAATAACCACAAACGCGGCCAGCGTGATGGTAATTGACAATGGCGGCAAGCGGCCCGCCCGGCTACGGCCAATCAGCCAGATGTAACCCAACGTGAGCAAAAAGCTCATGTAGATGCCGCTGTTGCGGGCGCAGACGGGGAAGGTCAGCCCACCCAGACTCATGGTGTTTTCCTGCGAACAGATGCCGTGGGCTACTACAAACATTTTTTCATGCAGCGGCATGCCCGGCGTAAGCAGCAACCCCGCCAGAAGCACGCCCGCAAAGGCCAGAAAAGCGTAGCGCCACGGTCGGTCGCGCTCGATCTGGGCCTGTTGGGCCTGCTGGCGGCTCAGAATCTGTTCTTCGCGCCGCCGTTCCACCTCCTGCTGTGCCAGACGCAAAATATCTTCCGGTTTGTTGATCATTGCATGGCCTCAATCTGTTGGGTAATGTCTTCCGGGGTCAACGGGCCGATATGTTTGAGATGTACCGTGCCATCGCGGTTGATAAAGAAGGTCACCGGCAGGGCAGGCACACCGTAGCGTTCCACAATCGTGGTGCTGCGGTCGCTAATCAGCGGGAAGCTCAGGTTGTGGTCGCGGGCAAACTGGCCAATCAGGGCCGAGTCTTCAATGCTAATGCCCAGGGCCACCACGCCCGCTTCGCGGTAGCGTTCGGTGGCCTGCTGAATGGCGGGCATTTCGGTGATGCACGGCCCGCACCATGTAGCCCAGAAATTGAGCAGCACCTTCTGGCCCCGTAGCTCGCTCAGGCTGCGGCGGCTACCGTCGGCCATGGTGAAGCTGAAGTTGGGCGCGGCATCGCCCGCTTGCACCTGGCCCTTGCCCGTTTCCAGCAACTGGCTCGCCGGGGCAATGTTGGCGGGCAGGGGCACGCTAGTGGCCGCTGCCGGGCCAACATTGCGCCCCCCACAGGCGACTAGGGCAAAACTACACAGGAAGAGAAACAAATAACGCATGGTCTGACAAGATGACAAGTTGACCCGTTCCGCAATCTAAAATCTAAAATCCAAAATCGTAAATCCACCCTGGCATTATACCAGCTTGCTGCAACGGAAGAGGCGTAAAACGTGAAACGTGAAACGTAATTTAAACTCTCTGCGTCTCTGCGTCTCTGCGTCTCTGCGTTGCTGCCCGGACAATCCAAAATCGTCAATCGGATTGTGCTATACTGAACCCATCAGCGAAAGGGAAGCCGATGACAACCACCAGCCCTCCTCAACCTGCCGAAGCAGCCGCCAACGAAGCCAGCGAAGACCGCTTCCGCTATGGCTGGCGTTACGTGCGCCACACCTCCCGCGAGCGCTACGGCGAAACCGAAATCGTGCCGTTGACCCCCTACGACGTGCTGCATCCCCAGGAGGGCGATTTCATCGTGCAAAACGACGAACACTCAATCATCTGCACCTATCTGTACCATGTGCTGAAGATGCACCTGGCCAGTGGCCCTGCTGCCTTTGTCTCGTTCGACCTACGTATTGCCTGGGATGTGCCTGAGCTTGAACCACACGGCCCAGACATCGCCGTCGTCTTCGGGGTGGAGAACTGGGACTCGCGCAAGGGTACGTTTGACGTAGCCGAACAGGGCGTGCGCCCGGCACTGCTGATCGAAGTGACCTCGCCCTCGACTCGTCGCTTTGATTTGAATGAAAAAGTGGAAGAGTACGAGCTAGCCGGAGTGCCCTTCTACGTGGTGGTAGATGTGTATGATCGGCGGCGCACCACTGTGCGCCGCGTTCTGGCCTATGAGTCCACGCTGGACGGCTACCGAGCCGTAAATCCAGACGAGCAGGGCCGTATCTGGATGAAGCCGGTTGGCCTCTGGATCGGCTTTGTGGGCGATAGATTGCGCTGCTTCGACGCTGACGGCAACGAAATTCCTGATGTGGTAGGTTTAAATCAGGCTCGCCTGAAGGCGGAACAGGCGGCGGTAAAGGCAGATTCGAAAGCCCAGGCTGAAGCAAAGGCCCGCGCCGAAGCCGAAGCCCGCGCCCAGGC
>JALONX010000533.1 GCA_025454695.1 Chloroflexaceae bacterium | reverse complement strand
GCAAGTCGCTCTGCATCGGGGAAGCTCGCCCAGCCCGGCAGCCGATCCCAGTGGCTATGGGTGGCCACCACTTGCTGCACGCCGCCCCACTGATGGGCCTGTTCGCGCAATGTATACAATTCGCCTGGGAAGAGGCCAGGGTCTATAAGCAGGGCACCAGCACTGCCCTGAATAACACCTGCGGTGGCGTGGCGCGCACTGCCGTGAAGCACGGCAATGCCGGGGGCGAGCGGCCACATCCGGGTCATAACTTTCATAACAAACGTCGCTCCTGATGTTGCGGCACTACATGGGGGAGGCCGCTGCCGTTTTGGAATGACGCTGCGATTGTACCACACTTTTCTCAGCACATTTACAGATTTTTATCATTTTTTCATCATTTTCTCATCATCTAATGAAGAGGAGCAAGAACCGAGAACCGGGAACCGAGAACCAGGAACCGTTGGCCATTGACTTGATGCTCCGTTCTATCAACTGCCAACTGCCAACTGCCAACTGCCAACTGCCAACTGGCGACTGCTAACTCCTCTGCGTCTCTACATCTCTGCGTCTCTGCGTTGTTGTGGGGTCAATGAGGTAAACGCACCTGCTCGCCATCGAGTTCCACCAGCCCGTCGCGGGCCAGGCCAACCACCAGCTCGGCCAGCCAGGCGGCGTCGGCGGGGCTAAACTCGTCTTTCACCAGAGGGCCGAGGGCTGCAAGCGTGGTGTGGCTGCCGGGGTTCAGGTTGCGCAGCGCATCCACCACGCGCCCCCGGTAGAAGCGGCTGGAACCGGCGTAGGGCGCTTCGCGCCGTTCGGCCACCCGCCGCATGGGCCGGGCCGGGCGCTGCTCCGGCAGGTTGAAAATTTGTTCATCGGCGCTACGCCATGCGGCGTAGGCCTGGCAATGCTCGCGCAGCGGGCAGCGCCAGCAGCTCGGGGCCGTCGCCGTGCAGATCAACGCGCCCAGTTCCATAATCGCCTGGTTCCAGAGCCAACCCTGCCCAGCGGGCACGGCAGACTCAGCCAGGGCGACCAGCTGCCGTTCGCTGGTGGTCGGCTCCTGGTCTTCCGGGCCAACCAGCCAGCGCCGCACCACCCGCCGAATGTTGGTATCGAGAAAGGCCACATCCTGCTCAAAGGCGAAACAGGCCACCGCCCCCGCCGTGTAGGGGCCAATGCCGGGCAATTCCCGCAGCGCCGCCACCTCGTGGGGGAACGTGCCGCCGTGGTCGTTTAGCACAGCCCGGGCGGTGCGCTGCAAATTCACCGCTCGGCGGTTGTAGCCTAGCCCGGCCCACATGCGAATGACCTCGGCAGTGGGCGCGGCGGCCAAGCTCTCCAGCGTGGGGAACGCCGCCAGAAAGGCCAGGTACTTAGGAATCACCCGGTCAACCTGGGTCTGTTGCAGCATCACTTCGGAAACGAGAATAGCGTAGGGATCACGGGTGCGCCGCCAGGGCAGGTCGCGGGCATTGGCCTCAAACCAGGCCAGCAGCCGCTGCCGGGCCTCGGCCAGGGTGTCGGGGGTGGTGAGCATAAATCAGAAGTTGATCCGCGAAGGGCGCGAAGAAGCGCGAAGGAGTAGTGCGTAAAACGTACTGCGTAAATCCAGGGAAATGAAGGAAATAAAGGAAATTACAACCTGACACTCAGAACATTTCCCTCATTTCCTTCATTTCCTTTGCAGTTCGGTTCATCGTCAATTGTTAATCCAGTCTTCGGTCTTCGGTCAATCTGTAATCTACAATCTGCAATCTGCAATCTACTCACGCGGCGGACACGGGGGTGCTGTTTTCACGGCGGGCTTCGATGACGTTGGGGATGCGCGAGAGCTTGTCGAGAATCATGGTGAGCTGGTTAACGCTCTGGATGGACATCACAATGATAAGGACGGCCCGCCCCACATGGCGGGTGAGTCCCTGTTCTACCCGTTCGATATTGATGCCCGCGTCGGCGATCACCGCCGAGACATCGCGCCACAGCCCCACCCGATCCCACGATTCGATGCGTACCGGCACGGGGTGACCTTTGGGGCTGTCGCCGCCCCAGGAAACCTCGATCAGCCTGGCCCGGTCTGGCTCGTTGAGGATGGTGTGACAATCGGCCCGATGCACCGTAATGCCTTTGCCACGGGTAACATAGCCTACCACCGGCTCGCCCGCCACCGGGTTGCAGCACTTGGCCAGCCGGGTTAGCACCTCGCCATCCAGCCCACGAATGACAATGCCGGTGGAGGTGCGCGGGGTGGGCTGGTTGATCTGCGGAAAGGGCGCTTCTTCTTCGTGCAGCCTGGTTTGCTGGGCCAGAATTTTCTGGGCCAGGGTGCGGGCCGCCACATCGCCGCTGCCGATGAGGGCAAACACATCCTCCACGTTGCGGGCACCAGCCAGCGGCACCAGGTCATCAAAGGCCACCACCAGCCCGAAACGTTTCAGCTCCTTTTCCATCAAATCACGCCCAGCGACGATGTTCTCGTCCCGTTCCAGGCGGCGGAAGTAGCGGCGAATGTGGGAACGGGCGCTGTCGGTGCGCACAAAATTCATCCAATCGCGGCTGGGGCCACGGCTGGTTTTGGTGGTCATCACCTCCACCACGTCGCCGTTGCGGAGCTGCGTTTCCAGCTGCACCATTTTGCCGTTCACGCGGGCGCCAACGCAGCGGTGGCCCACTTCGCTATGGATGCGGTAGGCAAAGTCTACCGGGGTGCTGCCTTCGGGCAGGTCAATAATTTTGCCTTTGGGCGTGAAGACATACACCTGCTCTTCCAGGTCGTCGCTTTTCAGGCTTTCCACAAACTCGCCCGCCGACATGTCGCGCCGCCATTCGATCAGGCCGCGCAACCAGGCCATTTTGGCTTCAAACACGGCGTCGCTTTTGCCGAAACCCTCTTTGTAGCGCCAGTGGGCCGCAATGCCGTGTTCGGCCACTTCGTGCATGTCGTAGGTACGAATCTGCACTTCGCAATAGCCCGCCTTGGGCACCATCACGGTGGTGTGGAGCGATTTGTAGAGGCTTTCTTTGGGCACAGCAATGTAGTCATCAAACTCCGACATCAGCGGCGTCCAGAGGTGATGCACCATGCCTAACACGCGGTAACAATCGCCAACATTCTGCACCATCACCCGCACGGCCAGCTGGTCATAAATCTGGTCGAGGGCCACACCCTTGCGTTCCATCTTGCGGAAGATGGAGTAGATGTGTTTGGGCCGCCCGGTGATAGAGGCATGGAGGCCTTCCTGCTCCAGGGCCTGCTCCAGGGTCAGCTTCACCTTCTGAATAATTTTTTCGCGGGTCTCACGGCGCAAGTTGAGCTGTTGGGCGATCTCGCGGTATTTTTCCGGATTAAGGATCTTGAAGGCGATGTCTTCTAGCTCCGATTTGATCTGCCACATGCCCAGGCGGTGGGCCAGCGGGGCGTAGATCTCCAGCGTTTCGCGGGCGACTTTGCGCTGGCCCTCCAGCGATTTCGCTGTGAGCGTGCGCATGTTGTGCAGCCGGTCGGCCAGTTTAATCAGCACCACCCGCGGGTCATCGGCCATGGCAATAAACATCTTGCGGTAGCTGCCCGCCTGCACCTCTTCTTTGGTGCGGCCTTCCAGGTTCGAAAGCTTGGTAACGCCATCCACCAGGGCGGCAATATCGGCACCAAAGCCAACCTCAATCTGCTCCAGCTTCACGCTGGTGTCTTCCACCACATCGTGCAGCAGGGCCGCCGCCACCGAGTCCGCATCCATCTTCTGTTCCAGCAAAATAGTAGCCACATCAACGGGGTGGTTGATGTAAGGTTCGCCACTCTGGCGGCGCTGGTCGCGGTGGGCGTAGTGGGCCACGGCATAGGCCATGCGCACCACATTCACATTGGCATCGGGGTAGATGGTGCGCAGGCGGTTCACCAACGCATCGGCAGTGGGCGACTGAAACACGGCCTGGTCATATTCCGGTGGCTGTGGGGCAGAACTGTGGCGTTTGCTGGTGGAAACAACCGGTGTGGCAGCATGGGGCACAGCGACATCAGCGAGGTCAGTTTCGACGCTGGCAATGAATGCGTTCATAAGCCTGTCCTTCCTGGGATGCCGTGCTGCTCTGCCCGCTCGTGGGGTTACGCTAAAAATAGATGAGGACGACAACCGAGCCAGAAAAGCAAACCCTCTGGCGGTCGCATCGTCCTGAAGCAATCAGCGCTGATTGCGGAGCTGTAATTTCTAATTGTAATGAGGATAGCACGGTAGAGAGGTGCTGTCAAGAAAATAACGCACTGCGTCATCAGCCTGTAACCTGATTTCAAGCCATGTTTCACCAGCTATCAGCCCGGCTGTCCAGGTCTTGAACAGCACCATTGCTGGGCATTCAGCCAGTTACGTGGGAACCAATTCCGCGAGAGGTTTGAGAGCCTGCGGTTCACTAAAACCCCTTTTTTGCTGCCTGGCGGGCTTAAAAAGGGCATAGGGAGCCACGGAAGCGACTGAGCCGCTCCCCCACTCTCTCTGCATAACCGCTGTGCGCGGTTCGGCCCGTGTGGCTGCGTTGCCAAAAAAAATCAGGTCACACGCACCTCAAAATAATTGCTTTTGCACAACAAATGCATCACATTTTTTTAGAAACTGTTATTGAAGCACAACCTGGCTCGTGCTAGAATATACACATATTCCAGTTTTGTATTGTTCTGATGTGCGGTATTTGTCCCGCAGTTTTACAAGAAGAATAAGGAAACCCTGAATGACTATATTACTTTCCTTATCATTGTTCCTGCCTGGCTTGATGAGGTGGCCGTTTGTAATTTAGCCAGGACAACTACCGTGATACCAAATAATTAATGAAATAAACTACCGTGACACCAAATAAGAAATGAAATAAACCACCGTGACACCAAATAAGAAATGAAAAAACTACCGTGACACCAAATAAGAAATGAAAAAACTACCGTGACACCAAATAATTAATGAAATAAACTACCGTGACACCAAATAAGAA
>JALONX010000532.1 GCA_025454695.1 Chloroflexaceae bacterium | reverse complement strand
GATCTGGGATTATAGCCTCTACCTGGGCACCTTCGGGCTTTTCTTCACCCTGTTCTTGCTCTTCATCCGCCTGCTGCCAATGATCAACATCTTTGAGATGCGGCTGATGCTCTTCCAGGAACGGGAGCGTGAGCATATTTTGCACCAGGCAGCCAACGAGGGCGACCAGGGCCACGGCGGCGTCAGCCCGGCCCATGCGGATTAGTATGAAGCGATGAGAGATTGGCGATGAGAGATAAAACACAATCTCTACCAATCTCTAATCCCTCATCTCCAATCTCATTTTCTGATGCTAGAGGACACGGACGATGCGTAATGAAATACACGGTGTGATGGCCGAATTCGCCGGGCCAGAAGAGCTGATCGAAGCCGCTCACAAGGCCAGGGAGGCGGGCTACAAAAAATTGGAAGCCTACTCGCCCTTCCCGGTAGAAGAGGTGATTGAGGAGATTGTGCCCCACGGCAAGGGGGTGCAACTTACAGCCCTTATCGCAGGGCTAACCGGTGCCCTGAGTGGATTTATTTTGCAGTATGTAGGCTCGTTTGTTGATTATCGTATTAATGTTGGTGGCAGGCCCCTGGGCGACTTCTCTGCGCTGTGGCAAGTTGGCGGCTGGGAAGGTATCAAGGCGGCCTTCGATGGTTGGGCGGCGTTCATCCCGATCACCTTTGAAATGGGTATTCTGTTTGCGGCCTTTGGGGCAACCCTGAGCATGCTGGTACTCAATGGCTTCCCACAGCCCTACCACCCGGCGTTTAACGCGCCCCGTTTTGAACGGGCTTCCCAGGATGCCTTCTTCCTCTGCATTGAGGCGAACGATCCGCTCTTTGATCGCGGTTCGGCTCGGGCCTTTTTGCAGAGCCTGAATCCGGTGCAGGTTTCCGACGTGGCGAACTGAAAGGTTTGCATATGGATACGATCACGGGACGACGCTCAATTTCATTTACCCGCGCTGTGCGCTATGGCTGGCTAGGTTTCTGCGTGCTGGTGCTGGTGGCCTGCCACCAGGACATGTACGAGCAGCCGAAATACACGCCGCTTGAACCAAGTAGCTATTTTGCCAATGGTACCTCGGCCCGTATGCCAGTGGAAGGGACGCTCGCCTATGGCCAGGTGCGCACCGATAACTACTTCTTCACCGGCAAACTGGAAAATGGTGAAGACGGCAGCGAGATGCCCTTCCCCGTCACCCGGGCCGACCTGACGCGGGGCCAGGAGAAGTACAACATCTACTGTGCGCCCTGCCACGGCCTGCAAGGGAATGGCAATGGCATGGTCTCGCGGCGGGGTGCCATTACGGCGGCCAACCTGCATCAGGATCGATTTGTCAACCCTGAGTTGACTACGTCGCGGGTCGGCCACTTCTATGATGTGATCACCAATGGCTACCGCTACATGTACCCGTATGCTTCGCGCATTGAACCAGCGGATCGCTGGCGCATTGCGGCCTATATTCGGGCCTTGCAGCTGAGCCAGAACGCCGCGCTTGATGATGTTCCGGCAAATGAACGTGTTAACCTAGAGAGACAGCCATGACGACAGTTGCTGCTTCCCGTTCTCCCCTGCCCACCCTGAGCCGCCTGCAGGTGTTTGGCCTCCTTGTGGGCGTGGTGGGGGTGGCCCTGGTGGGCCTCACCTTTGTGGCCCTTAGCCCGCGCGATTTTTACCAGGCCTACCTCTATGGCTATATCTACGCCATCAGCTTTCCGCTTGGCTGCCTCGGCTTCCTGCTGGTGCAGCACCTCACGGGCGGGCGCTGGGGTGTGGCGCTGCGCCGCGTGATGGAGGCCGGGGCACTGACCCTGCCCTTTATGTTTATCCTGTTTCTGCCCATTCTGGCAGGGCTGGTGGCGGGCGAACAAAGTCCCTACCATCACTGGACGAACCCGGCTCTCTACGTGGAAGGTTCGCCTGAGTTCGACCCGATTGTAGCCCATAAAGAACCATACTTGAATATTCCCTTCTTTATTGGGCGGGCGGTCTTCTACTTTGGGGTCTGGACAGTGCTGGCCCTGATCCTGCGATCCTGGTCGCTCCGGCAGGATCGCACCGGCGACCCCAAACTGGTGCGCAACATGCGCATGCTCAGCGGCTTTGGCGTGGTGCTGTTTATGCTCACTGCTTCCTACGCCCTGTTCGACTGGGGCATGTCGCTTGATCCCCACTGGTTCTCCACCATCTACGGGGTGCTCTTCATCGTAGGTGATGGGATTGTGTCGCTGGCCCTGATGCTGGTGATGCTGCGCCTACTCTACGACAAGTCAAGAATTTCATTTTTGATTGACCAACATGTCAACTTCAGCCAGTATGTGATTATCTGGTCGGGCAACGTGGCTGAGTTTACCCCTTGGTATCAGCGGCGCACCGAAGGCGGCTGGCAGTGGTTCATCATTTTCCTGATCCTCTTCCAGTTCTTTGTGCCCTTCTTTATGCTGCTTTCGCGCACCCGCAAACGCAACATCAACGCTGTGGTCTGGATCGGCGTCTGGCTGATCTTTATGCGGATTGTAGACATTACCTTTGTCATTCTGCCCGAGTTCGGCTTTGAGTCGATCTTCGATGTCAACCCACTCTACTATGCGGCCCCGTTTGGCCTGGCAGGAATCTGGCTCTTCCTTTTCGTTATGATTTTGAAGCGCCAGCCCCTGCTGCCGATGAAGGATCCAAACATGGCCTTTTTGAAATATGGCGGAGGAGGCCACTAAATGAGTACGCGCTACCGAGTCGGGTCGCTCCCCGCCTCTCGTCCAGCCTCGCGGGCGCGGGCGGCAGGTACCGTGCCATCGCGCACCATCATTGTGGTGATGATAGCGATCTTCTTTGCCATTAGCATCACGGCGTTGCTGGCCGGGTTTCTGCCCGCCAAACCAGCCGTGTTGCCAACGACAGGGGTGACCTACCAGGAAGTGTTCGCCCAGGATCGGCAGGTGCTGGATAACTACGCATGGCTGAACCGCCAGGAAGGCCGGGTGTACATTCCGGTCAACCGGGCTATGGATTTGATTGCCGAGCGTGGCTTGCCCACCCGCCCGCAAACGGACGAGCAGCAGCAGCCGTAGACAGTTCGTGCAAAGCAGCGTGTAGGGGAGGGGCGAACGCCTCTCCCGTTTTTTGTTCTAGCGGGATGGCAAGAGCGATGCAAAACCCTGGCAATTATGGTATGCTTGTGTTGAAGCTATGGGTAGTGGAGGAAATTTATGCAGATCGAATTATCAGCACAGTTGCACGCCTACATTATTGAAAAGGTTAACTCTGGCCTCTACAGCAATGAGTCTGAGGTTATTCGTGATGCGTTGCGGCATATGATGACTGAGGATACTGATCTGGTAAAAGCTCAAAATTTCAGAGCAGCAGTGCAAGTAGGGCTAGATCAATTGGAGCGGGGTGAGGGTGCCGTATGGTCGGTAGCGTTGCGCCAGCAACTAGCCGACAATGTTCAGCGCAAATCTCAGGAGGGCAGGAGGCCCAAAACAGATGTCTGTCCCTGAATGGACAGTGTTTTTGTCACCGGAAGCTCAGGACGACTACGAAGATATTTTGCTCTACACCTGGTAGACTTTTGGTGAAGCGCAGCGAGAGCATTATGAGCTTCGTTTGTCCCAGGCTCTCGAACTTTTAGCCAATCATCCTGCGATTGGTACTAGTCGTCCCGGTTTACCGCCCGATATACGTGTTTTGACCGTGGAAAAGCATAGCATCGTCTATCGTTTGGGTGAGAACGTTGTGTTGGTGGCGCGTATTCTCCACGGACGGCAGGATATTTGTCGTAGTTTATGACGATTGTTTCTCGACGCGCAATTGTAGTGCTAGAGATCAAGCAAGCCCGCGACACGTATGTGTCGCGGGCTTGCTGTTTTCCTGCCTGGTCGGGGTGAAAGGATTTGAACCTTCGACCTCAGCGACCCGAACGCTGCGCTCTACCAGGCTGAGCCACACCCCGAAACCATGGTGCCGAAGGTGGGAGTCGAACCCACACGGGGTTGCCCCCAACGGTTTTTGAGACCGTCGCGTCTGCCATTCCGCCACTTCGGCGCACGGCGGAATTATAGCAGAGCCGCCGCCTTCCGTCAACGCCCGAATTCGTGGCTGAGCAGGAGCGCTTCGAGAATCCGTTCTGGCGGTTGGGCACGCTGAAGTTTCTGCCGCAAGCTATCAACCTCCGCGCTCAGGCGGTGGTTTTCCCGCTCCAACATGGCGCAAATCTGGTTGACTGTTTCGAGTTCGTGGCGATAGGCGTCGGCGGCCGCCTGGGCCTCTTCCGCAGTTGCCCGCAGCGTTAGCAGTTCCTGCTCCTTGCTTGCGACCGTCTGCTCGAAGCGCTGAATCAGGGCTTCAAGCACTTCGGCGGCGCTGCCGAGAAACTGCTGCTGATCACCAGCGGGTGCTTCAGAACTATCAATGACCTCGACATGCTGAATGGGGGTGGTGGGCTGTGGCGACAGTGGGAAGTGAACGTAGGTTTCGTAGCGGCGCTGCATAGGGGTTCTCACGTTGTAAACATGGCATGCCAGGAGTTGGCAGTACCTTTTTCAGCTTCAACGATACAACGTCTATATGAATTTTTGGTGATACACAGCATAACAAGGAGACGCAGCTAGCACAAGCTATTCTCCCTGTCCTGATAAGCTATGTTGGTTCTGCTATCGGCTGACGGTAGTTGTTGGAATTGCTACGACAAAGGCTAGGAGATGACGTTTAACTAACACAAGTTATGCGGTGAGCAGGCTTTGGAACACGAAACCCATGAAAACGCACAAAAACACGAAAGATCGCGGTCTTTCGTGCGTTTCGCATGTTTTCGCGCCCTTCGCGATCCAAACGCTTGTTCACGACCACGTAAGTCCTGTAACTAACCTTCGGAGTCCTCGTGCGTCATCCGACGATGATGTATATGCGCAGATGAAATCAGTTCCGACGTTCACATTTGACAGCTTTGCCGATTCGCGGCATGATATTAACAGTCCGTTAAAGAATCGCAACGAACGCAACAGTCAGTGTCGGCCTCCGGGTGTCGCTGGCTTTTCTGCACTTCCACGATGAAGTACCAGCGCCCGGCCCGACACCCACCCGTTGTACTGGCCAGGAGTCGTTGATGTGTGCAGTTCAAAGTGCTGAGTGCTGAGTGACCATAGTGCTGCGTGCTGCGTGCTGCGTATTCAAAGGCTGAAGGCTGAAGGCTGCTGAAACGATCATCTTGTCATCTTGTCATTTCTGGCCCCGATCATCGGTCATCGGTCAATCTAAAATCCAAAATGTCCTTACAGCTCTCCCTTGAACAACTGACGTTTCGCTACCAGGCTGGTGAACAACCGGCTCTGTACGACATGTCGCTGGAGGTAGCGGCCCGTGAAATGCTGCTTATCGCTGGGGGTAGCGGCAGTGGCAAAAGCACCCTGCTGCGCTGTGTCAACGGGCTGATTCCCCGCTCCTACAAGGGCGACCTGAGCGGGCGCATCGCCATCGGCGGCGACGACCCGGCGGGCATGGGCCTGGCCCAGTTGGCGCAGCTGGTGGGCACCCTGCTGCAAGACCCGGAGCGCCAGATTGTGGCCAGCTTTGTGGAACGGCAGGCCGCCTTTGGGCCAGAAAACCTGGGTTGGCCACGGCAGCGTATTCGCGAGGCGGTGGATGCGGCCCTGGAGCGGCTGCACATCACCCACCTGCGTAAGCGCGAAACCCACCACCTCAGCGGCGGCGAACGGCAAAAGGTGGCCCTGGCTGGCCTGCTGACCATGAACCCGCCGACCTTGCTGCTGGATGAGCCGCTGGCTAGTCTCGATCCGGCTTCGGCCCGTGAGGCCTTGCAGCTCTTCCGCACCCTGGCCGACGAGGGCCACGGCGTGCTGCTGGTGGAGCATCGGGTGGAAGACGCGCTCTACGCTCGCCCCGACCGGGCGCTGTTTATGGCCAACGGCACCGCCCGCTACATGGGTGACATCGCCGGTTTTCTGGCCGACGCCGACCCCCACGAGGTGAAGCTGCCGGTGGAAGTTGCTCTGCCCCGGCTGGCGGCCAACGGCGCAGAAGCGGCTCGGCCCCGCGCCACCCCTGGCGACAAACTGCTGGAGTTTGAGGACGTTCATTTTGGTTACGGCGACGGGCGACCTATTCTTAAGGGTGTTTCGATGACGGTGCGGCAGGGCGAGGTGGTGGCTATTCTTGGCCCCAATGGCGCTGGCAAAAGCACGCTCTTGCGCCATTCCATCGGCCTGCTGAAGCCCAAAAAGGGCCGCGTGCTGGTGGCGGGCCAGGAGGCCCGCAAGTCTACCACAGCCCAACTGGCCCGCACCGTTGGCTACGTCTTTCAAAGCCCCTCACACATGTTGTTTGCGCCCAGCGTGCGCGAAGAACTGGCCTTTGGCCCGCGCAACCTGGGCCGCAGCAAGGCCGAGATTGACGCCGCCCGGCCTCAGGCTCTGGCCAACGTGAACCTGGAAGGCTTTGACGAGCGTGCCCCGCTGGCCCTTTCCTACGGCCAGCAAAAGCGCCTGAGCATTGCCAGCGTGCTGAGCATGCAGCCCAGAGTGCTGGTGCTAGATGAGCCAACCGCCGGGCAGGACTACGCCAACACCATTGGACTCATGCACACCATTGGCAAGCTGCAAGGGCTGGAGGCCACCGTGCTGATTACCCACGACGTTGACCTGGCGGTGACCTACGCCACCCGCGTGGTGCTCATGCGCGACGGCCAGATCGAGGCCGACGGCCCGCCGGAGCAAGTGCTGGCCAACCTGCCGCTGCTGGAAAAGTGCCGGGTGGTGCCCTCGTCGCTGCTGCTGCTCAACCTGAAGCTGCTGCCCCGCACCGGGCGCTTCCTCGGCGCTGAAGCGCTTATTCCCTACATGGAAGAAGCAGTGAAGTTATGAGTTATGAATGATGATGTATGAAGACCAATGATAGCAGTGCAATGATGAGTTATGAATGATGACGTATGAAGACCAACGCAAACCTGGTGAACTCATCGAAGACTGCTGCGAGCTTCATACTTCATACCTCATACCTTATACTTTTTGTGAGTTCGGGCGCTACTCGCCCACTCAAATAATCGTTGGAAGCAGATGTTAGTTCTGGGGGAGGATGAACATGGCAACGCGGGCACAGGTGCAGCCAGAACAGAATCGGTGGGTACGGCCACTCGTTCCGATTCTAATTGTACTGGCAATTGGGACGGTCTTCTTTTTCATTGGCAACCTGGTATCAAATGCACGCAGCGGTGGCACCGAAGG
>JALONX010000531.1 GCA_025454695.1 Chloroflexaceae bacterium | reverse complement strand
ATGGATCTATTCCCCTGGTGCTGTGGCCACGCGCTACCCATGGCTGGTGCGAAACAGTAGTGAGCCAGGCAGCACATGCACGACCGGTATGATTTGATACGTAGCTGGTCAATTTGTGTCTTATATGCAATATAATAGCACTTCAAGTATTTTTTTGCAAGTGCTGATTTGCTTTGTATGTAACTGGGCTAATGCGCTATGGCAGATAGCCATTGCGCTCATGGCAAGCGGTGTAAGAGGAAAAATGGGGATAAAAAATGGGTGTGGACGAAACGCCCACACCCACATCCCTGGCTCCCAAGGTTTTTTATCACCCGCCGCGCTGGGGCTTCCAGGTGTTGCTGAGGGTTGGCGGCAGGCCCCGTAGCTTGCGGTATTCAGGAATCGTCGCCATTGGTGGGCGCTCGTGGTCGCGGATTTCCCGCAGATCCAGGTGAAAGCCGCCGTCCTCGGCATAGGTGATCAGCTTCATCGTCTGGTTCACCGGTTCCAGCAGCTGGGCCTTCTGGCGCTGCTCCATGCGCTGCATCACCACCTGCGTAATGGCAAAGGCCATTTTTGAGAGCGGCACCAGTTCCTGGTTGCGGTGAATGCGCTGCTGCAAATCTACCTGCGACAAAGCCGTGAGTCCGTAGTGTTCCAGCAGGTCAATCAGCATGCCGATTTCGACCCCGTAGCCGGTGAAAAAGGGCGTCCACTCCAGGGCTTCGCGCCGCCCGGCATACTCGCCCGACAGCGGCTGCACCATGCCAGAAAGCTCGGGGTAGAAGAGGTTGAGCAGCGGGCGGGCAGTCAGTTCCGTCACTCGGCCGCCGCCGGTGGCCGCCACGGTTTCGCCAAACTGGATGGGACGGCGGTAAAAACCTTTACAGTAGGAGATGCGCTGTTCCCGCAGCAGTGGCCCCAACACCCCATAGACGAAGCGGGGGTGAAAGTTCTTGATGTCGGTGTCCACCCACACAACAATGTCGCCCTTGAGGACGTAGAGGCTTTTCCAGAGCGCTTCACCCTTGCCGTGGAACATACCATATTGGGGCAGTATATCCTGGTGGATATAGACTGGCACGCCATGGGACTGGGCGATCTCGCGGGTGCGATCCTGCGAACGACTGTCAATCAATACCACCTCGTCGAGCAGCGGCACATCGTTGACGAGGGCCTGCTGCACCTGGCCGATGATCTCGCCAATGGTCTCTTCTTCGTTCAGGGCGGGCAAGGCCAGGCTGATGCTGAGGCCCTGCTGCTGCTTGAGGGCCAGCAGCCGTTGCAGGTCTTCAAATTCGGCGCTGCTAAAGGTGTTTTCGGCAAACCAGCGATCCACTGTGGCCGAAAGGTCGCGCTGCTGCTGCCAGATTTGCTGGGCCTGTTCCTCGTCCTTCGCCATGCGGTGGCGCACCAGCACCACGGTGGAATTGACCTGACGTAGAATGCGATCCGCCAGGGGGCCGATGGGTGCCTCCGGGTCGCCCTGGCGGCCTGTAACGCCCAGCACAATCGCCTGGTGGTCGCCCGCTTCGGCGAGAATCGCCTGTTCGGCGGGGATGGTGCGTTCTAGCCAGCGACTCACGCGGGGCAGCGTGCGCAGCGACTGAAGGCTCTCGCGCACCGCCCGGTCATCGTGCAGGCGCGGGTTGGCAGCATACAGCACGGTAATCGCCGCGTCGAAGCGGTCGGCCATGGCCAGGGCCACATCGCAGGCCAGTGGCGTGTGGGGGCCGCCGCGCACCGGCAGCAGCACCCGCTGCCACGGCCCGTTGCCCTGCAGGCGCACCACCACCACATCACATGGCGGCTCGCGCAGCAGGCTGTCAATGGGTGGGCCAAACAGCCGTTCCGACGAGGATATTTCGGCCTGCCAGCCCAGCAACAGCATGCTCGCGTTTTGTTCTTCTGCTGCGGTGCGAATGCCTTCGGTCAGGTCGCGGGCCACCGTAACTACGATGCGGGTGGGCACATCAAGAGTGTTGCCGTCCTGAAGCAGCCCGTCGAACTCGGCCCGAATGCGGCGGGCCTCCAGCATGCCGTCGCTCAATGGTTGGCTTTCGGGCACCACCACCACACTCAGCACCACAATCTGGCCGTGCTGCTGGCGGGCGGCGGCGGCGGCAATGGGCATCAGCCAGCGTACACGCTCCAGTTCAATCGCAGGCACCATCACGGTGAACGAGTTTGCACGGGGTTCACCGTTCTGGCGCGAAGAAGCAACCTGGCTCATAAGACACTCCTTCTAGAGGATTGTAGGTTCCGGTTGGTAGTTAGCAGCCTGCCCTGAGGCTCCCCTGAGTTTATCGAAGGACTTGTCGAAGGGTTGGCAGTTCGCAAACTGCTGGCAAGATGAGAAAATGATAAAATGCATAGCGTGCATCACTCAGCACACGGCAGGCAGTACGCAGCATCTGGTGTGCGAGAGAATGAACTCGTAACTTGTAACTTGTAACTCGTAACTTGCTATCTCACTCGCCGTCGAGGAGGGGCGCGACGTTGCGCTGGAAGATCGCCTGCCATGTGTAGTTGAGCCGCACCTTGCGCCGCAGGCGGTAGCGCTGATCCTCGTGCAGCGCGGCGCTGATGCGCTGGGCAATCGCTGGCGCTGGCTCGTCGAAGCCGAAGCGGAGGGCTGCTTCGTCCGCCGACTCACGGAAGGGTGCGATGTCGCTGCAGAAGATCGGCACGCCCGCCAGCCCCGCTTCCAGCACGGGAATGCCAAAGCCTTCGTAGCGGCTGGGGAACAGCAGCCCATCGGCCAGGCGAAACAGGTCGGCCAGCATGGCGTCGGAAACGGGCAACGGCAGGCCAGCCCCATCAACATAGCGCTCATACAGAAAGACGACGGCATCCCCAGCGCCGGTTCCCTCGCGCAGGGCCTGAAGTTCGGCCAGGTAGGCAGCGTTGGCCGGGTTGTGTGGCCCCGGCGGCCCCGTGATTACCAGGCGGGGGGCGTGGCCGAACTGGCGCAGCGCCCCGACGATGGCAATGGCCTGCTCGATGTTTTTGCGGCGGGTGATGCGGGCGGGCAGCAGCAGCAACGGCTCGGCCTGCAACAGCTCCAGCTCTTCCACCAGGGCCAGCGTTTCCGGTTCGAGCTTCAAAAACCCGGCCAGGTCAACCCCCGGCGTCACCACGGCGATCTCGTCTGGTGGCAGGCCAAGCAATCCGGCCAGCATTTCCCGTCGATCTTCCGAAACCACGACGTAGCGCACACCAGGCCAGGGCTGCCGCAGCAGGTTCCACGGCGCACCATCATGCAGTTCCGGGGTGTAGAGCGGGTCAAGCCAGGCGAAATCGTGGCACCAGGCCAGCAGCAACGGCAGTTTGCCCGCATGGTGCAGCTGGTGCAACGCGGCAGTGAAGGCCAGGTTTTTGTGCAGCGTCAGTACATTATGCACCATCAGGGCCTCGCTGCCAGCGAGCGCATCACCAAGCCATGCACACAGCTGCGCCACCAGATTATTGAACGACTCACTCACCACGCCCACCGCCAGTTCGCGGTTCACCGCTTCCACCTGCGGGCCACGTGAGTCCAGCTCCGGCATGGTCAACACTTGCACCCGGCTCTGGTGGGCCGTTTCTAGCCATGCGCCGGTCTGCCCGGCCTTACCAGCAACCACCCGCACATGGCTGCCAGCGGCGGCGAGGATGCGAGCGTGGGCGGCGATGGTAATTTCTACTCCGCCGACATAGGGCGGCCCGGCGTAGTGGAGGATGGCGACAGAAAGAGGAGCGCTGAACGCGGAACGCTGAACTGGCTTGTTCATCGTTGTGAGTCCTCCTTCATCGCTCGTCGTTCATCATTCATCGTTAGATTTCCCCCCGACTCATCCGTATCGCCAGGTCAATAAAGCAGGCTGCCGACCAGCCGAACATGGGCGCAGCTTTGGGCGGTGGCTGGCCGGTGCCGGGGTGATAATACTCGTAGATGTCGTTGTGGCCCATCACCAGTTGCAGGGTGCGCTCGGCCAGGGTGCCCGCCAGTTTGTGGTAGCCGCTGCGTTTGAGCGCTTCCACAAAAATGTAGTTGATGTTGATCCAGACCGGGCCGCGCCACATCTGCTCCGGGTTATACTTCGGGTCGCACACGGCCACGGTGGGTAGCGGGTGTTCCGGCCAGAACGAGGCCGGGTTTTGCAGGTGAGCCACCAGCCGCTCGTTGATGGCCGGTGTCATGCGCCCCGTCCAGAGTGGGTAGAGATTGAAAGGTGTCATCACCCGGATGGGTTGGTGATCCTTCTGGCTCCAAAAGAGGCCCGCCTTATCGTCATAAAAATGTTCCACCATGCGAATGGCGAGGGCGTCGGCCCGCGTTTGCCACATAACGGACTCACGGGCGCGCCCCAGGATGCGGGCCATCTTGCTGAGCGATTCCATCTGCAAGCAGAGGTAGGTGTTGAGGTCAACCGCTTCCACCGGCACGCCCTCGTCCCAGAGTGGGCTGTCGTCCAGGCCCGATGAGAAGGGGTGGGAGTATTGCACAATCCCATCGGCGTCATCGTCGTTGAGGCCAAACCACCAGGAGTTCCAGCGAGTTAGTGGCTCGTAGATGTCGCGCAGCAGGTGCTCGTCGCCGGTCTGGTTGTAGACATGCATGGCAACCCAGCCGATGATGGGCGGCTTGGTGACGGCGGCAGCGACGGGAATTTCTAGCTGGGTGATGGTGCCCTCGTCGTAGACTGCGTCGGGAATCATGCCGTCGGGTTGCTGGTGGTCGAGCATAAACTGGATCTGGTCGTTGGCCAGACGTTTGTCGGTGTAGCGGAAGGCCAGGGCGTGGAAGTAGTTGTCCCACTGCCATGCGCCGACGTAGTGGGCCTTGCTGGGGGCCACACTTTCGCGGCGAAAGTAGCCCTGGGGGGCGAGAATGTTGTTGCCCATCACCCACCAGGCGTAGTAGTATTGCTTGCGGTAAGCCTCGTCCACGGCGGGCACGGCGGCAAACCAGCGGTTCCAGCGGTCTTCGGCGGCGGCCAGGGT